>NZ_RXHQ01000022.1 GCF_004138105.1 Xylanivirga thermophila
AGGGAAGTAATGGTAAGTAGAATTGGAAATTTTAAAGTGAATATTAATCAAAAAGTAGGGGTGAAGCTAAAAAGCCGAACCTTGAAATAAAGTAAGATTAAGCTCTTCGAGTTTTCGAGAGCCTACTGACTATATAAGGAGGTATATATGATGAAGAGTTGTCCGAAATGTTCAGGGGAAATGTTGGAAACGAAAAATAAAGGAATTTTTATTGCACGTCGGAACGATGGTCTAATAGGTGAAACAGAGACAGTTAAATATATGTGCAGAGAATGTGGATATATAGAAGAATATGCAGTTAATCCTTTTTATCTAAAAAGAAGAGAATAATAAGATAGTAATATATTAAAGTCTTTCCTCTGTAATTTATTATAAATAAAATGCAGAGGAAAGACTTTGCATTATTTGCTTTAAAATTATGACTTAAAGTATTTTTCGTTAAGTATTGGCATAATAGAGTCAGAGGTATATAATTAATATTACATAAAAAGACATAAAATTTCATTTAATAGGGGATGAAGTCATGGATAAGATATATCTGGATTTTGATGGTTATGTACCAAGATACGTATCTACAGCATGTATTAATTGCAGCAGTGTTATGGGTACAAGCTTTTGTAGCATAAAAGATCGTGGTTGTTGTTATTATTATCCAAAGTTTAGTTTAATAGAGATACAGCGTATGTCAAAAACTTTAAAAGGACGAAAGACTTTGGATATTATATTAAAAAATCCTGGTACTATAGTATATCATTTTTATATACATGCAAAGGGATTCTTTGATAAACAGGGTTATGACAGATATATGAGAGATGGTGGTTTTTGTGAAGTAGAGGATAAAACCATGTTTTTTAGGGCTTGTCCATTTGTAAAAAGTAGCTATGGTTGCACACTCCCGCCTAAATATCGTACATTGGTATGTAACTTTTTTATGTGCAATGAGTTAATAGGTTCTAGAGACGCAAAGAATGGAATAGATAGATATTTAACTGAACGGGAGCGATATGCAAGGTGGTACAAATGGGAAAATACAAATCTTGAAGGTATTTTGAGAGAACGGGGATTAAACCTTATTGATAATATTTATGGAACCTTAAATTTGTTAGCGGAAATACCTGAAGACATATATGAGTTCCCGAAATTGCAGCCTATCTATTTAGATTACTCACCCCATAGCAGGGGAGCATAACAAGATAAGGGTGAATATTTGCATCTTACAGCATGTAAATGGTATGTTAGCCAAAATGACTTTGATAAAATATTAACAATAGTATAATTAGAAATAGGAAAATATAAATAAACGAAATATTAACGGAGGTGCTTATTCACATGAAGGGTTTTGCAATGTTGGGAGTAGGTAAGACTGGATGGATAGATAAAGAAAAGCCAGTAGCTGGGCCATATGATGCGATTGTTCGACCTTTGGCTGTTGCTCCATGTACATCTGATATTCATACTGTATATGAAGGTGCTTTAGGTGAGAGAAATGATATGATATTAGGACATGAGGCAGTAGGTGAGGTAGTAGAGGTAGGCAGCGAGGTTAAGGATTTTAAACCTGGTGATAGGGTAGTAGTACCTGCAATAACTCCTGATTGGAGATCAATGGAAGTACAAAGAGGTTTTCAACAGCATTCTACTGGTATGCTAGCTGGTTGGAAATTTTCAAACTTTAAAGATGGTGTGTTTGCTGAATATTTTCATGTAAATGATGCAGATATGAACTTGGCGATTTTACCTGATGAGATTTCCCTTGAGAAGGCAGTTATGCTGACTGATATGATGACCACCGGATTTCACGGATCAGAATTGGCTAAAATTGAATTGGGTTCAACTGTAGTATGTATAGGTATAGGTGCAGTAGGTCTTATGGCTGTAGCCGGTGCAAAACTGAGGGGAGCAGGTAGAATAATAGCGATAGGTAGCCGTCCTGCGTGTGTTGAAGCTGCTAAATTTTATGGTGCTAGCGATATAGTAAACTATAAAAATGGCGATACTGTAGAGCAGGTTATGGAATTGACAAAGGGTGAAGGTGCAGACAGTGTAATTATTGCTGGTGGTAATTCTGATATATTGATATCTGCTGTAAAGATGGCAAAACCGGGTGGAACAATATCCAATGTTAACTACTTTGGTGATGGGGATTTAGCTATACCAAGGGTAGAATGGGGCTGCGGTATGGCTCATAAGGATATACGCGGAGGATTGACACCAGGTGGTAGGCTCAGAATGGAGAGACTAATTGATCTAGTTAAATATGATAGGGTAGATCCAGGCAAACTTGTTACTCATGTATTCCATGGTTTTGACAATGTGCAGAAGGCTTTAGAGCTTATGCATGATAAGCCCAAGGATCTTATAAAACCTGTAGTTATAGTAGACTAATACTTCCATAAAAATATATGAAGGACTTTAGCTTTAATGCTAGAGTCCTTTTTTAATTGACAAAATCATGGGCAAATTATAATATAGAAAGTAGGTGAAACAGAAATTAAGGGGGTCTGATGCTTTGGATAATATCAATGATGTATATTTAGCCTTTGATATTGCAAGCCGACTTGTAGAACTCTTGCCAGGGGGCTTGGCAAATAAACAGGATTATCAGCGCCTTATAGCCATGCTCTATGGTATATTGGATTTTAATGCAGTGGTATTTTGGAGGGAGGAGAAGATAGAGGCACAGGCGGGAGATATACAGATAACCCTTGATAATCATACCAAATTTTCAAGTGCCAAGGTAGGCATTTCAAAAGGGCTTGATCATTTAGGCACCATAGCTTTCTATAAATTACCACAATATTCAGTATCTGATGTGGAAAAAACCATGGTAGGAGGAATAGGCCATCTTATATCAACACAGCTTACATTTAATAGCAAGGACTATTATGCCAGTTTGCGCTCAAAAGCTGAATTAAAAGCGCTACAGGCTCAAATAAACCCCCATTTTCTATTCAATGCTTTAAATACAATATCCTCCATGTGTAGGATAGAACCATTAAAAGCTAGGGAGCTTTTGCTCAAACTTTCAAATTATTTTCGGGCTACTATTGAAACTTCTCCAGATCTTGTAGATATAAACAAGGAAATAAGTACGGTAAAATGCTATTTGGATATAGAGAAAGCTAGGTTTGGCGACAATTTTGATGTTCAAATAAATGTACCCCTTGATACCCATCTTAAGGTACCACCTCTTATTCTTCAACCACTAGTTGAAAATGCTATAAAGCATGGCCTCGTTGGTAAACAAGGGGGTCTAATTATTATAGATGTAGTTAGACATACTAGATCTTATGAGATCAGGATAGCTGACAATGGATGCGGTATGGAGCCGGATATTATAGATAAGCTACTAAATGAAAAACAGGAGGAAAAGCGAATAGGTATATATAATGTTAATCAGCGCCTTAAAGAAATATATGGAGAAGAGAATGGCCTTGTAATACATTCTCAACCAGGAGAGGGTACAGAGGCTATCATAACTATACCAGTAAGGGAGAGGACGCATAGAGATGCCATTAAAGGTTATTATAGTAGATGATGAAAAGTATGCTATATCGGAGCTTAAATATCTATTAACCCGTTATAGTGATTTTAAAATATGTGGCGAGGCTACAGATGCAGGAGGTTGTCTCATGTTGGTAGCTGAATATAAACCCGATGTAGTTTTTTTAGATATTGAGCTACAGGATAAAAATGGTGTAGAGGTAGCGAAGAGCATAAAAAAGATAAGCTCTGACACCCATATAGTATTTGCGACTGCATACAGTCATTATGCTGTGGATGCCTTTGAAGTACAGGCATTTGACTATATCTTAAAGCCGTTTGAGGATCAAAGAATTATAGATACCATAAATCGTATTAACAATTATATAAAACCAAAAGGACTACCTGAAGTTATAACCGTATGGAAAAATGATCGAATGGTGGTGTTGTCTCCGAAAGATATTGTATATTGTAGCATATTAGATGAGAAGACCGTGATAAAATCTATAAAGGGCGAATTTACTACAAACCTTACTCTATCCAGTTTGGAAAATAAGCTACAGGACTTTATGTTTATGCGGACTCATAAAAGTTATCTTGTAAATCTAAAGTATATAAAAGAGATAATACCATGGTTTAATCACACATATCTTTTAGTAATGAATGGCTATGAGAAGGATGAAGTACCAGTTAGTCGTACCTATATAAAAAAATTCAAATCCATAATGAAGATAGATTGATATATATAATATAAAACACACCCCCAGATTTTTTACTCCCGTTAAAATCTAGAGGTGTGAGAGAGGGCTAATCTATTGATGATAAAGATTCATCAATTGCATGGGCTGCTTTTTTACCAGCGCCCATAGCAAGTATTACAGTTGCAGCTCCCGTTACGGCGTCACCGCCGGCGTATATACCTTCACGGGAAGTTTGCATAGTCTCCTCATCTACTATTATTCCGCCCCATTTATGGGTATCCAGTCCCTTTGTGGTACTGCGAATAAGCGGATTTGGAGATTGTCCAATTGCTACTATAACTGTATCTATGTCAAGGGTATATTCACTACCCTTTTTCTCTATAGGTCTGCGTCTGCCAGATGCATCGGGTTCACCAAGTTCCATTTCTATACATTCCATACTATCTACCCATCCATCTTTACCAAGTATCTTTGTAGGATTGGTAAGAAGTCTAAATTCTATACCTTCTTCCTTGGCATGTTCTACTTCTTCAGCCCTTGCAGGCATTTCCTCTTCAGACCTTCTATATATTATATAAACATTTTCTGCACCTAATCTTTTTGCAGTACGTGCAGCATCCATGGCTACGTTTCCGGCACCAACTACGGCTACATTTTTACCTACATATATAGGTGTAGGACTGTTTTTCCTATCATATGCCTTCATAAGATTGCTTCTTGTCAGAAATTCATTAGCCGAGTAAACGCCGTTTAGGTTTTCGCCAGGGACTCCCATAAATCTAGGAAGCCCAGCGCCGCTACCTACAAATACTGCTTTATATCCTTCTTCAAATAGTTCATCTATAGTTATTGACTTTCCTACTATAACATTGGTTTCTATTTTTACTCCCAATTTTGCTATATTTTCTATTTCTTTTTGTACTAGTGTTTTAGGAAGCCTAAACTCAGGGATACCATACATGAGCACGCCTCCCGCCTTATGAAGGGCCTCAAATATTGTAACATCATATCCCTTCTTAGCGAGTTCACCTGCACAGGTAAGTCCGGAAGGACCTGAGCCTACAATGGCTACTTTTTTACCATTTGATACAGGTTTTTCCCCATCTTTTTGTACATTTTTCATGGCATAATCTGCAGCAAATCGCTCTAATCGTCCTATGGCAACCGGTTCACCCTTTATGCCCCTTACGCATTTGCCTTCACACTGATTCTCCTGGGGGCATACCCTGCCACAAATAGCGGGTAGGGCATTTTGAGTGGTGATTACCTTATATGCCTCTTCAAACTTGCCTTCTTTTACCTTTTGGATAAACTGGGGGATAGGCACATTTACAGGACAACCCTCAACGCATTTTGGATTTTTACAGTTTAGACATCGCTCTGCTTCTTCCATCGCCTGTTCTTTGCTATATCCTAGAGTTACTTCTTTAAAATTCTTATTACGTACATCTGCTGGTTGTTCAGGCATTTTTACTTTGTTCTTGCTCATATTAGCCATTATTTTTCACCCCCCAGACCTATTCTACATTCGTGTTCATGTTCTTTTTCAAAAGCTACTTCTGTATCCTTATACATACGCTGTCTACGCATCAGTTCATCAAAGTCGACTAAAAATCCGTCAAAATCAGGTCCATCAACACAAGCGAACTTGGTTTCTCCACCTACAGTTACTCTGCATCCTCCACACATACCTGTTCCATCTATCATTATTGGGTTTAAAGAAACATTTGTAGGTATATTTAGGGATTTAGTAAGTTCAACTACTGCCCTCATCATGGGTACTGGGCCTATAGCTATTACTAGATCATATTTATTTTCCTTTACCAGTTCTTTAAGGGCATCAACTACCGTACCTTTCATGCCCTTACTTCCATCATCGGTAGCGATGGTAAGATTGGCTATTTCGGTAAATTTATCTTCAAGTATTACTAGTTCGGCTGTTCGCCCGCCTAGTATAACATCTACAGCTGTACCTCTATTTGCCAGTTCCCGTACTTGGGGATAGAGGGGGGCAATACCCACGCCACCACCTATGGCAAGGACACGTTTGTATTCCTTATCCAATGGTGCAGGCATACCCAAAGGGCCTGCAATGTCTTCAATATATTCACCGGTCTTTTTAGTACTTAATTTCTTTGTTGAATAGCCCAACTCTTGATATATTATGGTTACTGAATTTTTTTCTCTGTCATAGTCTGCTATGGTAAGGGGGATTCTCTCTCCTTCTTCATCCACCCTTACTATAACGAACTGGCCAGGTTGACAGCGTCTGGCTACATAGGGAGCTTCAATATCCATAGAATTTACTACTTTATTTAAACGCTGTGAATTCAAAATTTTATACATTAGCATCACCTTTTAATAATTTTAGAAGTTAATAGGATCTCCATAGAAAGCGCATTCCAATACTTTCTTAAGATCCTCTGCAGTTGCCTTCCTTGGATTGCTAGCTGTGCAGGGATCAAGTTCTGCATTCTTTGAGATTTCATCCAATGTTGATTTAAATAGTTCTTCTGTTACACCCTGTTCCTTTAGTGTAGATACGATATTTACCTTATCATTTAACTCTTCTACAGCCTTTATCAGGGACTCTACCAATTGCTTATCGGTATGGCCGGGTAAGTTCAACATACGTGCTATATCTGCATAATCCTTCATGCAAGTCTTGGAATTATACTTAATTACATATGGCAACAATATGGCATTGCAGCATCCATGGGGAACATCATATTGTGCACCAATCTTGTGTGCCAAGCTATGAGTAATACCAAGTAGTGCATTACTAAATGCCATGCCTGCTAAGCATTGTGCTATATGCATTTGCCCTCGAGCATTTTCGTCTCCATTATAAGAATCAACTAAGTGATCAAAAACCATGCTAATAGCTTCAAGTGCCAAAGGATCTGAGAATTTTGATCTAGCTGTTGCTACATAAGCTTCTATTGCGTGGGTTAGCGCATCCATACCGGTATGGGCTACCAATTTTTTAGGCATAGTAGCAGGTATGGAACTATCTAGTATTGCAATATCAGGTGTAATTTCAAAGTCAGCTAGGGGATATTTGATCTTTGTAGAATAATCGGTTATAACTGAGAATGCTGTAACCTCTGTAGCTGTACCGCTAGTAGAAGGAATAGCTGCAAATATTGCTTTTTTACGTAGCTGCGGCATTGAAAAAGGAGTCTTTATATCGTCGAATGTCAGATTTGGATACTCGTAGAATACCCACATTGCCTTAGCTGCGTCAATAGGTGATCCACCACCAATAGCAACTATTAAATCCGGTTCAAATTCCTGCATGGCCTTTGCACCTGCCATAACGGTTTCAACTGAAGGATCAGGCTCTACACCTTCAAATTTTTTAACCTCCATGCCAGTTTCTTTTAATATATTTTCTAATTTATCCAAAAATCCAAATTTCTGCATGGAAGATCCGCCTGTTACTATTATAGCCTTTTTGTGACCTTTAAGGTTCTTTAATTCCTCCATTGCATTATCGCCAAAGTATATATCCCTAGGTAGAGTAAAACGTGCCATTAAAATACACCCTTTCATATATTATTTATTATAAACTAGTATTTGTCCATGTCATCATTACAATACAATTATATCATCGTTAATTAAATAACAATGATATTTGGGGCAACTTGCACCTATGGGGACTCAAAATGCCTAAAAAGGGTGTTGTTATGCAAATAAAGTATACTAAAAAGCACTACCTTAAAATTTAGGGCAGTGCTTTTTAAAACATTACTGATTATTCAGCATTATATGGCAATAGAGCCATATTTCTAGCTCTTTTGATGGCTATTGTCAATTGACGTTGATGTTTTGCACAGTTACCAGAAATTCTTCTAGGAACTATCTTGCCACGCTCAGTAACATATTTTCTAAGTTTTGGTATGTCTTTGTAGTCTATAGTTTGTGCCTTATCTGCACAAAATACACATACTTTACGTCTGCTTCTGCGTTGTCTAGGTCTTCTGTTAGCTTCAGCCATTTATATTACCCTCCTTTTAATTAAAATGGAAGCTCGTCATCCTCTCCAGGTAGAGGCTGGAATCCAGGAGTAGTATCCTCTGACGGGAATGCCTGGTTATCCATATTGTTGGCCCCGGGGAAAGACGATGGCGAACTATTACCGCGATCTAAAAATTGTACCTCATCCGCTACTATCTCTGTTATATAACGTCTTTGACCTTCTGGAGTGTCATAAGTGCGTGTTTGTATTCTGCCTGCAACTGCTACTAATCTGCCTTTACCTAAATATTTGCTGCAATTTTCGGCCAGTCCTCGCCATGTAACTATGGGAATAAAATCGGCTTCCCTTTCTCCCTGTTGATTGGTGTAGTTTCTGTTCACTGCAAGCATAAAAGTGGTTACAGCTACACCGCTTGGCAAGTATTTAATTTCCGGATCCTTGGTCAGGCGTCCTATTAACACTACTTTGTTTAACATTTTATAACACACTCCTTTTAATCATCGTCACGGATTATGGTATATCTTAGTATACTATCGGTAATCTTGTATACACGCTCGAGTTCACCTGGTAGGGTGGCGGGAGCAGAGAAGTTCATGAGGACATAATATCCCTCTTTAAGATCATCTATAGGGTATGCCAGACGGCGTCTGCCCCATTCGTCTATCTTTTCTACTTGTCCACCTTCCTGTGCGATAAGGTCGGAAAACCTTTCCACTACACCTTTTACGGCTTCCTCATCGAGTGTAGGACGGATAATATACATGGTTTCGTATTTGCGCATTTCCATGTCGTTTCACCTCCTTTTG
Source organism: Xylanivirga thermophila (assembly GCF_004138105.1). Lineage (NCBI taxonomy): Bacteria > Bacillati > Bacillota > Clostridia > Caldicoprobacterales > Xylanivirgaceae > Xylanivirga > Xylanivirga thermophila. The sequence continues at coordinate 8,973 of NZ_RXHQ01000022.1, forward strand.
GACTTTGGCCCTGCAAAGAGCAGAGCAAGGATTTACAACTAAAAATTATATCATTACTGACTGATAAAATCAATAAAATAGTATGGATTAACTGTAAATTGCAATATGGATTATATTCGTATAAAAATTATGCTATACTCCTATGTGTTTTTCAGTTTTATATCATCTATATCGAATTAGTCATTTTAAAATTATTAATAGGACTTTAGGACTATTTTAACAAAAATATGAAACTTTTTTGGTAGTTAGGGTCTCTATATTATATAAGCAGTTCTTTTTTTTACTTAGGAACTTCATACAAAATGGGGGGTCTAAAATGTCTAAGTCATTAAAGATGAGATATATAGGCATTGCTCTAGTTATAGCTGCTTTTTTTATTATATTTATAAATAGAGATGTTATTCAAAAAACTTCTGGCAATACTATAGAGATAACACAGGATGATGTATATACAAAAATTAAGGCATTGGAAAAGGGGCAGATAGGCTCTGCCGGATGGAGCATTGATTTTGCAAATGATGAAGTCATTATACTACGAGATGATGCATATTTTTTAACCCTTATGAAAGAAAAGGATGAATTATCACTTAATACTATTATTTCTATAGATGGTCTTGGCATCAAAGATAGGGAACATATTATTGTTTCATACAGTCCTAATGGCAGATATGCACTTATAGGCAGCAATAAAAAAATATATGTTTGGGACATATCAGGTAAAAAAATTAGGGATATCGGCCATATTGGAATAAATCCTTCAGTCTGTGCCTGGGCAGGTACTTCTGAGTATTTAGCATTGACATCAGCTAACAAGGGAGAAGCTGTTGTTTATAATGTATTTAGTGGTGAGATAAGTTCTAGATCATTTGATAGTATTCCTGTTATCAATATGATAGTATCTGATGAGGGAGATATCGCATTGGAGGGGGATGGCGGGAGATGTATATATGTAGATATGGCTGGTGCCCATGATATTATAGATCAAGGCGGTAGGCTCATAGCTTTTGATGAAAATAGTATATTTTATGCCATTGAAAACAATGTAATGAGATTTTTAGCAGATGAACACCAATTAGTAAGGCAGATGGAAAATGGTTGTAGATATTTGGATGCTGATTTCAATAGGGTATTATTTGGAAATGAGAGATCCAATTCCATATATAATATAGATGCAAACATTATATATACATTTTACAGGGGAAGTGCATCTAAGGTGCAGATGTTTTCAACCGATTGCCAAAAGATGATATTTTCTAATAATGGAGTTATAAAGCTTATAGACTACTCTGGTAGGGATATAGTATTAGAAGATACAGCACATCCAAATCTTGATACCTCATATACATGGCTTAATAGTGAGGAAATAATAAAAGTTATTCAAGAGGATGATTCTGTTATAAGCATTATAAGTATACATCTAAAGGATGGTACGGAATCGGTTTTGTTTGAAATGCCATATAAGACCAGTTAAAAATATAAAAGGTGAATTATACGTGTAGGTAGAATTCACCTTTTATAAAGTATTATTTCAAGAATCCCTCTAGTATTATATCTTCTGCTTCTTTTTGTGAATAACCAAGGGATTGAAGCTTTAAAAGCTGTTCTGAAGCTATTTTGCCAATGGCTGCTTCATGTATAAGTTGTGCATCGGCATGGTAAGCAGATATTTCAGGTATTGAGCTTACGTTGGCATTGTCCATTATGATGGAATCACATTGTATATGGCCCCTGCATCGATTTTTACCTAAAAGATTTAGATTAAATACCTGCTTGGAATTTCCCTGGGCTACAGATCGTGATATTATCTGTGCCGAAGAATCTTCACCTAAAAGTTCTACATTTATAATGGAATAGGCCTCCTGATCATCTGAGGTAAGGAGCCTTTCTGTTACTATAAGGCGGGCATTTTTATGAAGCTTTACCCGGGTATCCCTTTTCGTATAATCTACTCCCTTTATCTGTACCAGCTCAAGTTCAGCTACACCATCTTCCTCTACTTCCACATAGGTAACAGGATTTAAGATTCTCTTGCCAGTACCCTGGCCTTGCCCGTAATGTTTTTCTACGTATTTCATGCGTGCTCCTTTGTGCACTACAAATTCATGTACGCCATCGTGTTCGGCGGTTTCATTGCCCGGGTTGTGTATGCCACATCCTGCTACTACTAAAACATCGGAACCTTCACCTATATCAAAACTGTTATATACCATATCATTCATACCACTAGCAGAGAGTATGACTGGTATATGCACGCTCTGCTTTTTGGTACCCGGTTTTACTATAATATCTATACCAGGTTTATCTTTTTTGGGAATAATATCTATATTAGCTGTGCTATTGCGTCCTAGAGCTTTACCATTTTTACGAATATTATATGCGCCCTGGGGTACATCATGAAGTCCAGCTACCTGCTCAAGAATTTGCTTGTCTATAGTATTCAGCATTAAAACCAGCCCCCTTTTCGCAACCTTGTTTACATAGGCAATTTGCATCTTGATCTATTTTAGAGAAAAAGTTTGTTTTGTTGGTCCTATCGATTACTTCTCCATCATTCATCACTATTACTTCATCAGCTAAATTGAGGATGCGTTCTTGATGGGATATTATTATTATTGTAGTATCGCTTCTCCTATGCATCTTTTCAAAGGTTTCAGCAAGCCTTTGGAAACTCCATAGGTCTATGCCTGCTTCTGGCTCATCAAACAGTGCTACTTTGAGGTCCCTTGCTATTACGCTGGCAAGTTCTATACGTTTTAACTCACCGCCTGACAAACTCCCATCTATTTCTCTGCTTAAATAGTCCTGTGCACATAATCCAACATCCATTAAAAGATCACATAAAGCAGTGACGTTTTTACCATTTCTAGACGATAACTCTAAAAGCTTCCGTACTGTTATACCTTTAAATCGCGGGGGTTGCTGGAAGGCATACCCTAATCCTAAATTTGCCCTCTCTGATATATCCATTTGGGTAATATCTTGCCCATTAAATATCAAATTCCCTGAAGTAGGGGTATATATGCCCATTATAGTCTTTGCAAGAGATGATTTTCCGCTGCCGTTTGGACCTGTGATGACATATATCTTGCCGCTATCCAATGTGAGATTGATATTTTTTAGTATATCTACTTGACCCTCTTCATCATCTATTGTTAAGGATACATCCTTGATGTCTAGCATAAAATTCCTCCTGTTTCAATTAAGAATATTTATTAATCTATATTTACCCTAAAAAATATATAAAAAACAAATAATATTATATAAGTCCCGCATCGGCAAAACTAAAGTATCTATCTCCCGCCACTATTACGTGATCTACCACATTTATGGATATGGCTCCTAGTGCATTTTTTATAACTTTGGTAGCTTCAATATCTGCTGTAGAGGGATTTAGACTCCCGCCAGGGTGATTGTGTGCAAGTATAACGCTATTGCTCTTATGCCTTAGTGCAGTTTCTACTATGAGGCGTGGGTATATGGGGGCCTGATCTATGGTACCTTCATGTACTAATGCCGCATGATTTACCCTGTTTTGGGCATCAAGGCATATTACATAGAATACCTCATACATCCTTCCTGCTAAAAGGGCTATGGTGTATTCTCCCGCCTTGGTAGATGTATTAAGCTGGGGCTTGTCCCCCCACTTGTCCTTAAAATATATTCTGGACAGATGGGGTATAAGGGATAGGAGTACAGCTGAATTAGGGCCTATACCCGGCACGGTCATAAGATCATGTGCATCGGCCTCAAATACGGCAGATAAGGATCCATACCGCTTTAAAAGGGAATGGGCCAGTTCATTTGTATCCTTATATGGTATGGCAAAAAAGAGCAAAAGCTCTAATATTTGATGATCTTCAAATCCATCCAATCCTTCATTTAGAAACCGATCCTTTAATCTTTGTCTATGACCCTGGTGCAATTTTATCACCTCTCTACAGCATTTTTTAGAACCTTGCCTATGCTGTCATGTATTATTAAATCGGCTGTATTGTCATATGGTGTTTCATCCCTATTTATAAGCACGAGTTTATTTCCGTTATAGTAGTCCACCAGTCCTGCTGCAGGATATACTACCAGGGAGGTTCCACCTACTATGAGCATATCGGCATTTTTGATATACCATATGGCCCTATTTAATACCTCCATATCGAGCCCTTCTTGATACAGTACTACATCAGGACGGACAATGCCGCCACATACTTTACATTTAGGTACATTGTCGGTATTTAATATATAGTCTAGGTCATATTTTTTATTGCACTCCATGCAGTAGTTTCTATATATGGAACCATGGAGTTCTAAAACATTTTTGCTGCCTGCCTTTTGATGCAGCCCATCAATATTTTGAGTGATTACGGCTTTTAGCTTGCCTTCCTCCTCTAATTTTGCCAATGTTTTGTGGGCGTCATTTGGTTTTGCGTCCTTATATACCATATTTGTTTTATAGAAATCATAGAAATCCCTTGTATGCTGTATAAAAAAGCTATGACTTATCATAACCTCTGGAGGATAGGGATATTTATGGTTTTTATCGTATAATCCGGTGTCCTGTGTTCGAAAGTCTGGTATATTGCTTTCCGTTGAGGTACCGGCTCCACCGAAGAAGACAATGTTATTGCTCTCCCTTATCCATTCTCCAAACTTTTCTATACTCATACTATCAACTCCTTTATACCATTATACAACAAGTTTTCAATTAAATCTTTAGATTTTTAAAGAAATGTGTTAAGATATACTTACTATGGGGTGTTGTATCCGGGAGGGTGAACATATTGGGAAAGGATAATGAACGGAGTATTGATATAGCGAAAAATATAAAGCTTATTGAATGGCTCAAGAGTGAGATGTTAACATCGCTGGCAGAGCTTTTTAGACTGCTTACCAATGGTATAAAGGGTACACAGAATGCCATTGTGGATTGCCTAGCGAATATCATCATTGTATGTTATCTTTTAGGTAAACGGTTGGGTATACAGTTTTCTTCTATAGATAAAAATATAGAGAAAAAGATCAAATTGGGCATAGTAGAGGAGCACGATGTTGAGAGATATTATGGTGATTTATCAGCTTTAGGAGAACATATAAAACAAACCAGAGAATAAAATGGAGTGTTGTGGATGAGTTTACAAGATAGAGGACAACCGGTTTTAGAGGCCATATTAGTATCGATTATAAGCACATTGGCTATGGCAGGCATGTATATGGTACCTTTTCTAAATAGTTTTGTGTTTTTGTGGCCTGTACCTATAGCGATAGTGGCTGTAAAATATAATAATTACTGGCTAAGTGGGATAGGATTGGGCGTTGCTGCTGCTGTTATCAGCTTTTTGGATCCATCCCTTGCCATTATTGCTGTATTGGTGTTTAGCATAATGGTATTTATATTGCCCTGGTCTATAAAGAAGAAACCAGGAATTTTTGAAGGGACGGCAATGTGTTCTGCTGCCATGTTTATAGCTTTGATTGTAGTACTGAAGGTACTATCTAGTATGGTGGGACAGGATATATTTACCTATTCATGGGATGCCATAAGGCAGTTTTTTGACAGGGGTGGGGGCGATAACTTTAATAAGGTACTTGAAATGTATAAGAAAATTGGGCTGATAGAGCATTCCATTACTGGACCTCAGTTTGCAGAGCTTCTTATAGATAAGTTAAAAGTTATGGTGCCATCCATATTGATAATATTTTCTATGGTAGCAGGTGGAGTGGATTTTTTGCTCGCCAGTGTTGTTTTAAAGAAGATGCAAATGGATGCACCTTATATTCCTCCCTTTGTCGAATGGAAGCTGCCGGGGGGTACTGGCAAAGGGTTTTTCACTATTATAGTGGTAGCGTTTATAGGTGCTTTAGTTGGAATAAAAAATTTTGATATAGTACTTAGTACTGTATTAGCAATATTTTCTTTTATATTCTCCATACAGGGATTGGCTTTTTCATCATTCCTGCTGAAGATGGGCAGAATACCTACATGGATAAGGGTGCTTCTTCTTTTTGTTTTTTATTTATTCTTCCAGGGGATATTGATATTTATGGGTGTTTTTGAACAAATGTTTAATATAAGAGATAATTATAGGAATCCACCTACTCCCCGCATCTGATACAGTAATGGAGGTATATAATGAAAAATTCCGTTAAAAAAAAGCTAACTATTCCTGAAGTGAGACTTTTTTTATTGGTAGTATTCATGCAGGCCATTATATTTTTTTATTTTGATTGGCGGATAGGTGTTATATCATGTATCGTATTTGCCTGTCTAATATACTATGACATCAAAGTAACTAAAAAAAGACAAAGGGAATGGATAAAATATTTAGAGAGCATATCTGAAAATATTGAGTGGTCAACGAAAAATGCAGTACTAAGCGTGCCACTGCCACTAGTAGTTGTAGAGATAGATGGCTCGATAAGCTGGTTTAATCCTAATTTTTCTCATATGTTTGAAGGTCAAGATTTGCTGGATAAAAAGATAACAGATTATGTTCCGGAATTGGATCCTCAAATGATTTTGGATAATCAAGATAAAAACTCTAAGAGATTAGAGCTAAATGATCGTATATACAATGTTATATGGACACCCGTGCAGATAGATGGGGTTAATAGTGAAAAGAAAGTTATGATACTCTTGTATTGGGAGGATATAACGGAATATGTTAGGATAAAGGAAGAGTATTATAATCAGCAGATAGTTGTCATGGATATACAGATAGACAATTATGACGAAGTTATGGCCAATACTGATGATACCCATCGTCCAAATGTACAGGCAGAGATAGAGAGTAGACTGGCAAAATGGGCTAATGCATTGAATGGGGCATGGACTAAATATGACAGGGATAAATTTATAGTGATAATTCATGCAATGAAATTTAAAAAACTGTCGGAGAAAAAATTTGATATATTAGATGAAATTCGAGATATTAATGTAGGTAATCAAATACCAGTTACCCTTAGTGTAGGGGTAGGCGTGGGAGGCAGTACCCCATTGGAATCCCAATATTATGCCCGAAGTGCTATAGATTTGGCACTAGGTAGGGGCGGGGATCAGGCAGTTGTAAAGAATGGTGACAAATTATCATTTTATGGCGGGAGAAACAAGGCGGTAGAAAAACGTAGTAAGGTAAAGTCCAGGGTGATCGCAAATGCATTAAGGCAGCTTATGGAACAGTCTTCTGAGGTATTAATAATGAGTCACGAGGTTCCAGATCTAGATTCCATAGGTTCTGCACTTGGCATATATAGATGTGCACAGTATATAGACAAAGGGGCACATATAGTATTAAACATGAGTAACGCATCTGTAGACAGATTAGTAAAAAAACTTTTACAAATAGACGATTACAAGGATATATTTATAACAGGGGATCAGGCTATGGACAGGATAGACAAGAGGACGCTTCTAGTGGTGGTAGATACCCATAGGCCTAGTTTTACAGAAGTGCCTCAGCTAGTTAAGATGGCAGAAAAGGTAGTGGTTATAGATCATCACAGGAGAAGTGTAGAGGGTATGGAAAATGCCATATTGACCTACTTAGAGCCATATGCCTCATCTACCAGTGAGCTTGTTACTGAGATGACGCAATACTTTGGAGAAAAGGTAAAACTTAGTAATATAGAGGCTGATGCCCTATTGGCTGGTATAACAATGGATACTAAGAATTTTATATTTAAAACAGGTGTAAGAACGTTTGAAGCGGCGTCGTTTTTACGTAGAAGTGGAGCAGATCCTACTTCAATAAGACAACTTTTTCAGGATGATATGGATACTTACGTCGCTAGGGCAGATGCAGTGAGGGCTGCAGAAATAGTGTATCCTGGTATTGCAATAGCCATATGCCCGCCTGATATAAAAAATGCACCTTTAATTGCCGCCCAGGCAGCGGATAATCTGCTTACAATAAGGGGGATACATACATCATTTGTATTATGTAAAAACGGTGATGAGATTATGATAAGTGCCAGATCCCTTGGCAATGTAAATGTGCAGGTGGTCCTTGAAAAACTAGGCGGTGGTGGACACTTAACCATGGCGGGAGCCCAGATTAGCGATATAACAGAAGAGGAAGCCAAACAAAAGGTTATAGAGGCATTAGAAGAATATTTAAAGGAGGATGAGAGCAAATGAAGGTAATATTACTGGATGATGTTAAAGGAAAGGGTAAGAAGGGTACGGTGGTAAATGTAAGTGATGGTTATGCTAGAAATTTTTTATTCCCCCGTTCTTTAGCTATAGAGGCCAATGATAAAAATATGAAGGAATTAAAGGCTAGACAAAAGGCCGAAGCAAATAAAAAGGCAGAAGAGCTTAACGAGGCAAAAAAATTGGCGGATAAAATTTCAGAGCTTACTGTAGTGGTAAAGGCAAAGAGTGGAGAAAACGGAAAACTATTTGGTTCCATTACCAATAAGGAAATAGCAGAGGCTTTGAAGATGCAGCATGGTGTTAAAATAGATAAAAAGAAGATAGTACTAAATGAGCCTATAAAGACCATAGGCGTAAAGCAATTAGAAGTAAAGGTATATCCAGAGGTTAGTGCCACTCTCAAAGTGAATATCGAGGAGGAATAACATGGATGAGCCTATAACCCGCGTTCCTCCCCATAGCTTGGAGGCTGAGCAGTCGGTCTTAGGATCCATGTTGCTGGATAAAGAGGCTGTGGCAACGGCTTTTGAATTTTTAAATGCAGATGATTTTTATGTAGATGCCCATAGGGAAATATTTGATGCAATATTAAATATCTATGATCGGGGAGCACCAGTTGATTTAATTACTCTTATAGAGGAACTTAGACAAAGGGGTACTATAGAAGCTGTAGGTGGGACTAAGTATATAACCGATCTGTCAATGACAGTACCTAGTACTGCAAATATCGGGTTTTATATAAAAATCATAGAAGAAAAATCCATACTTCGTAAGCTTATAAAGGCATCTAGCGAGATAGTAAAGGATAGCTATGTGGCTCAGGAAGATGTGGATATAATACTTGATAATGCAGAAAAAAAGATATTTGATATATTACAGCGGAAAAGTACGCGGGATTTTGAGTCAATAAAGACAGTACTATTGGAGACATACTCTAAGATAGAGGATATGTCCAGAAATAAAGGTAAGATAATAGGTGTGCCTACTGGTTTTATAGACTTTGATCAAAGAACATCGGGTCTCCAACCATCTGATTTTGTACTAATAGCAGCTCGGCCATCCATGGGTAAAACTACCTTTGCCCTAAATATTGCCCAGTATGCAGCCGTAAGGGAAAAGGTGCCGGTAGCCATATTCAGCCTAGAGATGGCAAAGGATCAGCTAGTACAGCGTATGCTAAGTGCAGAATCAAATGTGGAACTTCAAAAGATACGTACTGGTGAACTGGATGAAGAGGACTGGCTAAAACTAGTACAGGCTGCTGGACCATTGTCCCAGGCACCAATATTCATAGATGACACCCCAGGTATGTCTGTTATGGAGATAAGATCCAAGGCCAGAAGGTTAAAGCTGGAGCATGGTTTGGGTATGATAGTAATAGACTATCTGCAGCTTATGTCAGGTAGGGGTAAGACAGAAAGCAGGCAACAGGAGATATCGGAGATATCACGCTCCCTAAAGGCGCTAGCAAGGGAACTGGATGTACCGGTAGTTACATTATCTCAGTTAAGCCGTGCACCAGAGGCACGAACGGATCATAGACCTATGCTAAGTGACCTTCGTGAGTCAGGGGCTATAGAGCAGGATGCGGATGTGGTAGTGTTTTTATATAGGGATGAATATTACAATCCAGATTCGGAAAAAAAGAATATAGCAGAAGTAATAATATCCAAACAGCGTAATGGTCCCACGGGGACATTGGAGCTAGTATGGTTGGGTCAATTTACTAAGTTTGTGAATTATGAAAGGAGCCGTCAGGAATCTTGACTGCTCCTTTTTAGGTTTTGTTAGATTTTATTCTTATGTCTTTGCCTACAAATTTTATAAGCATAGTATTGGATGTATCAAAGAGTCTTGAGGTTATCCTATCGGAGTATCTATCTTGCAGCTCTGGTAGACTGAGATTTGTAGAGAGAAATGTATGTTTTCCCCTCAAAAAACGTTCATTGAGTATGTTAAATAGATTTTCCGATGTAAAATTATTGCGCCTTGTCTCAGTACCTAGATCATCTATTATTAGCACTTCTACCTCGAAAAGATTGTCTAGAAGCTGCAAACTATCATTCATATTGTTTATGACGCTATAAAAAAGTTTATCGAATAGTTTATAGGCAGTGATGCTTATGGTTGTATACCCTCTATCCAATATGGCCTTTGCTAGACAATTTAGCATAAAAGTTTTGCCTAGGCCGGTTTTGCCGGTAAACAGTATGCATTTTCTATCGTTGTCAGGAAATGCTTCTACATATTGTAGAAGCCGGGTTTTTAGATTGAGCATATATTCCCTTTGGGATATCTTGCTTCCTTTAATGGGCGTATCAGGAAATATATGCTCATTAAAGGTATCAAAGTTTTGGTTTTCTACAAGCTGTGCGTCCGATAATTCATATGTCTGTATTAACATTTTTTGTATAAAACATTGACATTTTACTTTTACAGTTTCCCCTGTATAACCAGTATCTTTGCATATAGGGCAATGATAGTGCATTGAAAGGTAGTCCTGTGGGAATCCATTCTCTAAAAGTAATTTTAACTGTTTTTCCTTTAGTTTAGGTATTTTTAGTTGTAGAGTCTCAACTGCTTCTGGATACAGGTCTGGATCCTGTATAACACGGCGTGAGGTCTCAGCCATAAGATGGATTATTTCCTCCTGTATCTCAGCATATTCAGGTATACAGCTTATTACCTCATCTTCCCGTTCTCGAAGATGCTGTTCTTCTTTTATTCTGATCTGTTCGTATTCTTTCAATAAATCGATTATTATTTTATTGTGCATGGTAAAACTCCCATTTAAGCATTTTCTATATCCTCAAAAAGAGATTCAAGTTCTTCATCCGTATACGAATGTTGTTCAAAGTTATTAAAATCTACCTGTTTTTTAAGTCCCGCATCCCTTGTATCGCTTCTTGACTGTGATACATGTTTTTCATGGTCTTCCTTTGCAGACGCAACTGTTTTTATATTTCCTATATGCCAATTATATAATATTTTGTGCATGAACGGGAGCTTATTTTCTGCCATTAAGGAATATTCTGCAGCGAGTAGAACAACTTCATATGGCATATTCCATTCCTCTGTCCATTGCTTGAATATCTTTCGATCGGCAGATGTTACACCCCGTTTTTCTCCCGCCCTATCCAGTACTGCCTGTATTTCCATATCCAGTTGTTTTTTCTTTGTTAGATAATCCTTTATATCACCTGGAGAGCGCAGACCATAACCTACCCATTTTTGTAGCAATATATCTAGCTTATCAAAGGAGGCCTGCTTTTTCCTTACGCATTGTTTACAGGCTAAAATTATTGTATCATGTTCTATGCCCATTTTTTGTGTCCAGGTAAGATACATTGATTGGTGCTCCGGGCTAGGCAGGCTATCCTTATATCCTAGTTCATACATTACCTCTTTTATATGGTTATTTACCACATCACGGGAATTTATATAGTTATAAATATCCTGTGGAGTAGAGAGACCTAAGCGATTGAAGTTTTCTAAGATCTTATCTAGGTAAGCAAAATTTGGGGATTGTATTTTTGCAGTCTCCTTACAGGCCTGCAATATGGCACTTAGTGAAAACGCCCATTCATCCCGCCATTTTTTATAAAGTTCTAATTCAACCTTAGATGGTGAGCGGTGTATACCAAGATATTTTAGTACAGCGATGGTATCCTGATAACAACTTTCGCTAGTCTGTATATATTCTTCTGATTTTTGTAGTGTATTAATTCCTTGTTCAGCCCAACTTATTGCTACCTTATCCAAATAGTTTATGCTTATCTTGGAACCCTTTTTAGCAATATAAAATTGAATCATCATGAGGACTACTTCCTTTGGAAGTTCCAAAACTTCTATCCAGTCATATATCTTTATGTATTCCTGCGGGGTAAGGAGTCTGTTGCCAAATATTAGCTGTAGATTCTGGTTAAAATCCTTGTATCTATATAGTGTCTTTTCCATATTATTGTAGTTTTTGTTATATAGAATATCTTTTATATTGAAATATTCGACACTAATGCTATTATCAGTAGATTGGTTTATCTTTAAGATCCCCTGTCTCTCCCAGTAACTGAAGGCATTCTGCACAGTTTTAGTATCTAAACTGAGGGCTTTTGAGAATGTGTCTAGGTTGTCCTCTCCAAGCTCAGAGTGATAACATTGCTTGAGACCATATATATATACTTTGACAAAATCCCCCGGTGCCTTCAGCATAAACTCTTCTATGTACAAGTTTTCCACCGGGGTTATATCGAATATATGATAATTGTTAGCGAATTGGCATAATGCCATATTCATCATCCTTTACCTAGTAATTAGTAACAGTATATCATGTAAATATATATTACCACAATGGTAGGTAATTGCAAATGATATGTTAGAACAAAAAAGTATCAAAGAATGTTTCATATTAGGAGTAGGGTTTATTATTAAAGTAGGCATTTAAAAACTATATGAAAACTTTATCAATAAAAAACTTGAATAAAGCATATAGTAAGTGTATTATGTAGTAAAGAAAAAATTATACGAGGAGGGAAATAAATGACTCATATAACAAAGGATATGACCATCGCTGAGGTTTTACAGATAGATGCTGGTACGGCTCCTGTGTTTATGCAATATGGTATGCATTGTCTAACTTGCCCTGTATCTGTTGGGGAGAGTATAAAGGATGCTGCAGCAGTACATGGGGTAGATGTTGATGCCTTGGTTAAGGCACTCAATGAGTATCTTGGAGGCAAGGCAGAATAAATCCGAATATTAAATATAAGATAATGAAAAATATTCGGATTTTTGTGGGCTGGCTGTTGATTTACAGCCAGCTTTTTGATATTATCTATAGGGACTTAAAAACAGTCTGTCCCCCGCAACATTTGAAAGAGGGGATATATCTATGAAGAATTATTATGATGTTGTCATTATAGGTGCTGGTCCTGCAGGGATATTTACTGCACTTGAAATTTCTAAACAGGATAAGGATCTAGATGTACTCATAATAGATAAGGGAAGGGAGATTACAAAAAGAGTATGTCCAGCCCGTACTACAGGGGAATGTGCAAACTGCCATCCATGTTCTATAGTAAGTGGTTGGTCGGGTGCCGGTGCATTTAGTGATGGAAAACTAAGCCAGAGTCCCGAAGTTGGGGGCAGAATATTGGATTATATAGATGAAGGAAAAGCAAATGCCCTTATAAAATATGTTGATGATACTTATTTGCATTTCGGTGCCGATTCAGAGCTCTATGGTACCAATAACAAAAGGATAGATGATATAAAATATCAGGCAGCAAGATATAATATTCGTTTAATACCCTGTTCTGTAAGACACTTAGGAACTGAAAAAGCATTTAATGTACTAAAAAATATGTACGATTATCTAATAAATGAAACCAAAACCGAGTACAGTGAACTTACTATAGCTAAGGAAATAACAACCGATGGTGATATTGTAAATGGTGTAATCATAGAGGATAAAGATGGATTTGAGAAAAAAATAGAGTGTAAATATGTAGTGGTAGCTCCTGGAAGGGATGGTGCTGCTTGGCTTAGTAAGCAGGCAAAGAGTTTGGATATACCCATTTGTAATAATGCTGTGGATATAGGCGTACGGGTGGAAGTACCAAATGCCATAATGGATCATTTGACCCGTGACCTATATGAAGCGAAGCTTGTATATTATTCTGATACATTTGAAAATAAGGTAAGAACCTTTTGCATGAACCCTGGCGGAGTGGTGTCAGAGGAGCATTATGATGGCAAACTAGCAGTAGTAAATGGTCATAGTTATGCCGATCAAAGGCTTAGAACGGATAATACTAACTTTGCAGTATTGGTATCCACGAGCTTTACCGAACCTTTTAATCAACCTATAGAATATGGGAAATATATAGCACAATTGGGTAATATGCTCACAGGTGGAGGCATTATGGTACAGCGTTTAGGGGATCTTTTAAAGGGTAGAAGGACAGATTATTCCCGCCTTAAAAAGTCTACTACCATTCCTACATTAAAAAGCGCAGTACCAGGAGATCTTAGCTATGTGCTACCACATAGGTATTTGATGTCTATAATAGAGGCGTTGAGAGCATTTGATAAGATTGCACCTGGACTTTATGAAAGGGACACGCTCCTTTATGGCGTAGAGGTTAAATTTTATAGTAGTAAGGTAACCGTTAATGATGGCTTTGAGACGGACATTCAGAATCTATATGCTATAGGTGATGGTGCCGGTATTACCAGAGGACTTATGCAGGCATCTGTAACTGGAGTCATAGTTGCAAGGGATATCTGCATTAAAAAACAGTGATTAGACAAATAAAGTGGAAATGATATAAAAAAATTAAAAATATAGTTGACAAGTATGGTGGTTATGTTGTAATATATAACTTGCCCGTTGTTAGGGCCTTGACCCATTAGCTCAGTCGGTAGAGCACTTGACTTTTAATCAAGGCGTCCGGCGTTCGAATCGCCGATGGGTCACCACCGTATGACCCCTTGGTCAAGTGGTTAAGACATCGCCCTTTCACGGCGGTATCAGGGGTTCGAATCCCCTAGGGGTCACCACTTTTATTTCAAATATTGTGGCCTGGTAGTTCAGTTGGTTAGAACGCTAGCCTGTCACGCTAGAGGTCGAGGGTTCGAGCCCCTTCCGGGTCGCCATTATATATGCTGGTGTAGCTCAATTGGCAGAGCAGCTGACTTGTAATCAGCAGGTTGCGGGTTCGAGTCCCATCACCAGCTCCATTAGTACCAAGACTTTAATGGTCTTGGTATTTTTGATTTTGGGAAATTATTCTTTGATAATTTCGATAGAATAAAAATATAGCTTTTAAAGTTCTATTCTATATGGTAATTTAGTACTAAAAGATAGAAAAATAATTCTATATGAAGGATTTTATTAACATTTATAGAATATAAATAGTTAGGACTAATGTGGCGGGGGTTAATAAATGAGTAAGGACTGGATTGATGCTATGAATAAGAAATATTTTCCATCCCATATATGGCATATGAATGTTGACATGTCAAATACGCAAGAAAGGTGTAATAATATGGAAGACACATCTAGGGTTTTGTCTGAGATGTTTGAGCCTAATGATAAACAATTTGGGGAAATAAAAAGCAAATATGATAAACTTATAAAGGTATCTATACCATATATAAATAAGCTAGATACTGTAGTCACTTTATCAAATGCTATCATAGGAATTAGCACTGTAGATGGAGTAGTGTTATATAGCAAAGGCAAGAATAATGAACTTGAAGGTACAGAATATAGAGAAGGTGCTATTTTATCAGAAAACAAGCTTGATAATACTGTTTTTTCTTTATGTTTGAAAGAAGATGATCTTGCCATGACTATAGGCAGTCAACATGGTTTAGATATACTTGGGAACTGGTCTTATTTTGCTTCTCCTATGCATGATGAATTGGGAAATGCAATTGCGGTTTTATATATGATATATCCAGTTAAGTTTTCATGTAATAGTTTTTTGCATATGGTAGATATGGCGGCTATGGGTATAGAAGAGCAGTTAGCAATATTAAAAGAGCAGGAACGACTTGTCAATGTAAATGGAGTATTATCAAATTTAAGCAGTGAAATAGTAAATGCTGCTTCGTTGTTATCCCACGAAATTCGTAACTCCTTATCCACTATAGGTGCATATGTACAACTCTTAGAATTGGAATATATACTTCAAAGTGATCAAGGTGATAAAATATTATCAGAAATAGGTCGTATAAATAAGCTATTGGATGGTTTTAAAAACCTTACTATGTCTTTTCAACCTAAATTCATGCGTCACTCACTAAAGGAAATCTTGAAATCAACATTTGAGATTATGCAGGCAAAGGCAAGTATGAACAATGTAGATATGCATTTGTATATGGATAAGGCAGATGTATATGTAGAGGCAGACGTAGATTCTATGAAGCAGGTGTTTATAAACATAATAGTAAATGCTATTCAAGCCATGGCAGGCGGGGGTAGACTTGATATTTCCCTATCTGTGGATCCAAGATTTGAGAATGCCATAATAACTTTTAAAGATACTGGTGAAGGAATAAGCAAAAAGGATTTATCAGAGATATTTAAGTTGTTTTATACTACAAAGAAGGAAGGCAGTGGCATGGGACTTGCCATATGCAACAATGTAATAAAAGCACATGGGGGAAATATAAAGGTGGATAGCAAATTAGGTAAGGGTACAACGTTTGTCATAGAATTGCCCTATTGTAATTAATTCTAATAAAGCCCCACCTTGAATAATGATATACTATAATGCGCAATTTAAAATAAAAGAGGTGGAGCAATGGGAGATATAAGAAACAATAAAATACTAAAGAGAATAACAATAGGATTTTTGGTTATTTTAGTGGCAGCATTGGTGGGAAGTGCATTTAATTCACAAGGGCTGCCACATCTTATACTTAAGGATGAACAGAGCAAGGTTTTAGTTCAAGCCAGTGAGGACTTGACAGAATATAAAATAGACGTGTATTTTGATGCAATGAAAAAGGAAATAAGGTGCAAACAGGTTGTAGACTATGTAAATAATACAAGTAAAGGATTGGATAAGGTATATT
The DNA here is from genome assembly GCF_004138105.1 of Xylanivirga thermophila. Classification (NCBI taxonomy): domain Bacteria; kingdom Bacillati; phylum Bacillota; class Clostridia; order Caldicoprobacterales; family Xylanivirgaceae; genus Xylanivirga; species Xylanivirga thermophila. The sequence continues at coordinate 25,702 of NZ_RXHQ01000022.1, forward strand.
TCCACCTATATCCCAATGCATTCAAGGATAAAAATAGATCAGTCTATCCTGAAGAGGAATTCTATGCTGCCTATCCAAATGGTTTTTCACAAGGATATATAAAATTTGATGATATATCAATAAATCATGTGCCTGCTTATTTTCGTATAGGGGGATATAGTGAAGAATTGTTGATTATAAATCTTCCCACGAAACTAAAACCGAATGATAGAATAGAGATAACCATGGAATACGAAGTAAAAATACCAAATAGTGTAGGACGTTTTGGATATGGAGAATATACCTTTAATATTACTAATTGGTATCCAATAGCTTGTGTATATGATAATAAGGGTTGGAATACCCACCCATATTACGATATAGGAGATCCTTTCTATAGTGAAGTATCAAATTATGATGTAATTATTCATGCGCCAGATAAATATACTATTGCTACAACTGGGGATATAATATCTATTGAGGAACAAAAAGATAAAAAGCTATGGCATATAAAAGCTATGGCAGTACGAGATTTTGCATGGGTAGCAAGTAATAAATTTAAAATATCTTCAAAAAAGGTAGATGGGATAACGGTATATTCTTATTATTTTGACCAGGCATTTGGAAAAGAAGCGCTAGATTTTGCTTTGGATGCAATAGGGATATATAATAAGAAATTTGGTAAATATCCATATAAACAGTTTTCTGTAGTAGCTGCTGATTTTTTTATAGGGGGTATGGAATATCCAAATTTAGTGCTTATAGACAGAACACTTTATAATATGTCTTCGAAAGATTGGCTTGAGATTGTAACTGTGCATGAAACAGCTCATCAGTGGTGGTATGGCTTAGTAGGTAATAATCAGATAGAAGAGCCATGGCTTGATGAAGCACTGGCTGAATATTCCACCGTATTATATTATGGGCATAAATATGGTGCCGATAAGATGGATAATATGTATAAAACTATGATAACTGAAGGCAAATATGATTATATAAATCAATACATACCTGGAGAAAAAATAGATGAAACTATAGATAGGCCAGTTTACAAGTTTCCAGATTGGATTATTTATGATATATTAGTATATGGAAAAGGTTCTATAATGTTAAAAGAGTTCCATGACAAGGTAGGAGATAAAGGCTTCTACAATGTATTGCAGACATATTATAGTGACAATATGTTTAAAAATGTAACTAAAGAAGATTGGCTAAAGGCCTGCGAAAAAGCAACAAACAAAAGCTGGAACGACTTTTTTGATGCCTGGCTATATGCTAAATAGCCCTATTTTAAATACCAAAGAAGGGAGTAATATAGTATGCCATTGCTGGATTTCAAATGTTTAAAATGTGGCGAAAAGTTTGATGAGCTTGTTAATAATGAAACTCGTGATAAAATTACATGTCCCAAGTGTAAAAGTAAAGATATTAAGCAAATATACGAAGGTAAATGTTATTTTGGTACATTAGGAGGGACAACAGGAGGTTGCTCAGGCAAAGATTGTAGCAGCTGTTCTGGATGTCATTAATTTCCTAATGATATATTCTGCCTTTTGTGTTAAAATTAATTGATGTAATCTTATTTGTAATAAATAGGGTACCCCGATTGAAGGGGGAATGTATCATGAAAAAGATGTCAAGTATTTATAATTTAATAATGGTTTTAATATGCTTTGTATTGCTGTTTGCTCTTCATTACAGAGGGATGATTTATACTGCTGTCTATCCTGTATTTAGGGATATTGGCCAGTACAGGCTATCGAAATCAGTAGCTAACTACGATATTATAGAGCATGATAATTTTTCTATTAGTTCCTATGGTGAGGATGAGAATAACATTGATAACATTCAGCAGATAATCGATGAATATGGGGACAAGGTGTTTGGATATTTTAATTATCATACTAGTAAAAGAATAGATGTTATAGTTTTTCCTTCAAAGCAAGAATTATATAGTACACTAAAAATTGATGATGATAAGTCCACCATAGGCGCATATTTTGGAGGCAAGGTAAATCTTTTGTCCGTAGATGTATTGGAAAAATCCGGTGAAGATAGTAGCATACTGACCAATGTTTTTGTACATGAGCTTACCCATTTAGTTATTGATAATATGACTAGGGGTAATTATCCACTCTGGTTTACTGAAGGCAGTGCCCTTTATATGGAGTATTATCTGCTTGGATATGAATGGGGAGCTTTAGTAGAAGATATGCGGCCTTTTTCGATGGACAAATTGACGTATGAGTTTGATAAACTGGATGATTTTTTGTCCTATAAGCAGTCTTTTTTATTGGTTAAAGGTATAATAGAGACATATGGCAAGGATAAATATATCGAATTGATTAGAAAATTAGGGCAGGGAGTAGATTTTTCGGCGGCCTGCAGATTGGTTTTAGGTGTTCAGCCGGATGAACTTCTATTATTAACTGAATTAATACAATAGTATGACTAAAAATTAATGTAAATTTTACAATATTTTAATGCAGTAACTTGTGTAAGCATGATATAATATTGATTGTTTAGTTGTTCAAAATTGACGCTTGGAGGTGAAGTTCCTTTTGATAGGAAAGGGACGCTACATTGGAAAAATTGCTGATTCGAGGTGGAAAAAGATTATCAGGTAATGTAAAAGTTAGTGGGGCTAAAAATGCAGCAGTTGCCGTAATACCAGCTGTATTGCTTACCGATGAAATTTGTATAATAGATAATTTACCATATATAGATGATGTTATTGTGCTTAAAAATATTTTGTCAGAATTAGGGGCCAAGGTTTCTCTAAGTCCCAATGGACGCATGGTGATAGATCCATCGAGTGTAAAGAGATATATCGCCAACAGTGAAGAAGTAAAAAAAATGCGTGCATCGTATTATCTTTTAGGTGCTCTTTTAGGACGGGGAGGTTATGCAGAGGTAGCTTTTCCTGGTGGATGTGAGATAGGCGCTCGTCCTATTGATCAGCATATAAAGGGGTTTGAGTCATTGGGAGTCCATGTGGACATAGAGAGCGGGAGTATAAGGGCAAGGGCTGACAAGCTTATAGGAAACGATGTGTATCTTGATGTAATTAGCGTAGGTGCTACAATAAATATAATGTTGGCATCGGTACGGGCTGAAGGTACAACGACCATAGTAAATGCTGCAAAGGAGCCGCATGTAGTCGATGTTGCAAACTTTTTAAATGCCATGGGAGCTAATATAAAAGGTGCGGGAACGGATACTATAAAGATAAAGGGTGTTGAACGGTTATCAGGTTGCCATTATACGATAATTCCCGATCAGATAGAGGCAGGTACATTTATGATTGCTGCAGCTGCTACAAATGGCGATGTTTTAATAAAGGATGTTATTCCCAAGCATTTAGAGGCAATATCAGCAAAACTTGTAGAGATGGGTGTAGATATTATGGAAGGGGATGACAATATTAGGGTAAGGGGTTGTAATCGTCTTAAAAGTGTAAATATAAAAACCCTGCCATATCCCGGGTTTCCTACCGATCTTCAGCAGCCAATGTCTGTTTTGCTTAGTATAGCAGAAGGGAACAGTGTAATAACTGAAAATGTATGGGAATCTCGATATAAACATATAGAGGAAATTTGTAAGATGGGTGCTAATGTTAAGATAGAGGATCGTGTAGCCATAATAAAAGGTGTACCTTCATTAAAGGGTGCACCAGTTGCTGCAAGTGACTTGAGAGCTGGTGCTGCCCTTATAGTAGCGGGTTTGATTGCTGATGGAGTAACGGAGATAAGCAATGTACAGTATATTGACAGAGGATATGAGTGCATTGAAGGTAAGCTCATAAGTCTAGGTGCAGATATAAAGCGTATAGATGATATGGGTAGAATAATACCTACTAAAAAGTCTGCAGCTGTTATTTGATGGTGTTTTTGAAATTATATAAGCTATTGCCTTGAGCATCTATGGCTACAATTAAAGGGAATTTTTCAACTTCCAATCTATATATGGCTTCTGGACCCAGGTCAGCAAATGCTATGACCTGGGCTTTTTTAATGCATGTAGTTATCAAGGCTCCGGCCCCTCCGGTGGCAGCAAAGTATACGGCTTTATTCTTTATTATAGATTCTATTACCCCTTCTGATCGCTCTCCCTTGCCTATCATGCCTTTAAGTCCTAAATCTAAAAGGCGGGGTGCATATGTATCCATACGGCTGCTGGTAGTAGGACCGCATGGTCCTATTACCTGACCAGGCTTTGCAGGGCATGGGCCTGTATAGTATATTATTTCATTTTTTAGTAGGATGGGAAGGTTTTCTCCTCGATTTACCATATTTACCAGTCGTTCATGCGCTGCATCACGGCCTGTTATTATGGTACCTGAAAGCTGTACTATATCTCCCGCCTTTAAGTTTATTATCTCCTTTTCTATGGCGGGGGCATGTATATGTTGTATCATAAGAGTTTAGCCTCCTATTCGTATATATTTACAATATAGACTGTTTATGTCTGGCTGCATGGCATTGCATATTTACTGCTACTGGTAGCCCGGCTATGTGGGTGGCAAATGTATCTATATGCACTGCCAATGCGGTGGTATTGCCGCCTAGGCCTTGTGGCCCGATACCGGTACTGTTTATGGCTGATAACAGTTCTTTTTCTAGTTTAGCTATATTTTCATCTGAATTATGTCTGCCGGCTGGACGGAGAAGGGCTTTTTTTGCCATATAGGCAGCATTTTCCATCGTACCTCCAATGCCTATACCTATTATACCTGGTGGACAGGGACCACCACCAGCCAATGTAACGGTCTCTAATACAAAGTCTTTTATCCCTTGTACACCATCTGAAGGATTGAGCATTTTAAGCCGACTTTTATTTTCACTTCCAAATCCCTTTGGGGCTACGTTTATAGTAATTCTATTTCCAGGTACTATACTAGTATGTATTATTGCAGGTGTGTTATCTTTTGTGTTTACTCTGCAAATGGGTGATTCGACTACCGATTTTCTCAAATATCCTTCTGTATATCCTTGTCTTACGCCCTTATTGATAGCATCATATATATTCCCACCTGTTATATGAATATCTTGTCCTATGTCTAAAAATACAACTGCCATGCCCGTGTCTTGACATATGGGGATATGCTGCTTTTTTGCAAGTTCTATATTCTTAATTAGTTGTTCTAGTATGTTTCTAGCAAGGGGATATGTTTCTTTTTTTAAAGCTTGTTTCATCAATTCTGCCACATCATCACCCAGCTCACAACAGGCTTCAATACATAAGTTCCTTACTACTTGTGTTATAGTATCCGTATGTATTTCACGTATTTTTCCCATGTTATCGACTCCTACTTTTTATTGATCCTGCTCTACAGCTTCGTTGCTTGTAACAGCCGATGTATCACCTTGAACTGAGCATTTTCCTTCAAAAATACTGCCTTCATCGGCTACAAAGTTTTTTACCTTTATATTACCATATAGGGAGCTAGTGGATGTCATCTTTAGGAGCCCTGTGCATATTATATCCCCTTCTACCTTACCAGATATATGTATGTTTGAACCCGATAGATTGCCATTTATGTATGCTTTTTCTCCGATTATAATATCCCCATTAGTTTCTATGTTACCTTGCACGTTTCCATCTATACGTACTATACCGTTACAGGATAATCTCCCTTCTAGATGACAATTAGGGCCTATCAGTGTATCAAATTTTTGGGAGCCCTCTTTATTGCCTTTTATTAACATCATTTCTCCTCCTCATCTTTAAATTTTGACTCATTTATATAATTTACAGGATCTATGGGTTCACCATTTAGCCTTACTTCAAAATGTAGATGTGGGCCGGTGCTTCGGCCGGTACTACCTACCTCTGCAATTATATCCCCTTTCTTTATCTTATCACCTTCCTTTACAAGCAGTTTTGAAGCATGACCATATACCGTAGATAATCCATTTCCATGATCTATCATGATCATGTTGCCATATCCACTGTTTCTGTCTGCCATTATGACGGTGCCACTTGCTGCTGATTTTATGGGGGTGCCCCGGGGAGCTGCTACATCAAGACCAGCATGAAATTTTTTTGTTGAATTAAAGGGGTCATTTCTAATGCCAAACCTTGAAGTGATACGACCTTTAACAGGGACAAATGTGGGTATGTGTTCTAGATAGACGTTTAAGTTATGTGCTGTTTGTTCTAAATCAGGATCTTTATTTAAATCGTTAGTTTCATCAAAATGATCTATTAAAGATTTGATGTTTTGCATATTTTGGGCTATCTCTGCATTTGGGTAGTTTTGATCTTTGGAAGTTCCTCTAGAGGAGGTTTTTAGAAATATACCGGCTATTTTATTGTATTCTTCAGTTATTTGCCTTACCTGACCATACATTGCTATTTGATTACTTTTAAGTGAATTTATGTATTTGTCATCTTCGGATAACATTATATCCTTATGCTTATTTAACTGATCTAATTGGTCTACATGGAGTATTAATGCATTATTTTCTTTGCTTAAATCTGTATTACGTATAGAGATTATTGTAAGACACATAATTACGGCTAAAATACATGCACAGGCCTTTAGATAAAAGTGGGATATATCAAAGCTTTTTGTTTTAGACGAGTCATGGGGTATTATTACTATGGATACGTAATGATTTTTTTTCTTAACTTTTGCTTTTTCCATAAATCTCACCTAACCTTAAGTTTCATTATGAATCTTTTCCGTATTAGTATAACATATTTTTTGGTTTAGGGTAATATACCCTATTTTATTTAATGCTATTATGTTATAGTATAATCTATAAGTATATAATTGTTTTTACATCAGATCTATGTGTTTGTGCAGGGAGGATAGAGGAGAATGAGATTTAGCATTTGCTCCTTATTTAGTGGGAGCAGTGGCAATTGTACATATGTGGGAAGCGAAGATACGCATATTCTAGTAGATTGTGGCTGCACAGGTAAGAAGGTGATGCAGTCTTTAGATCAGATAGGCATGGATTCAAAGGCAATAGATGCTATATTGATAACCCACGAGCATACGGATCATATACAAGGGGCCGGGGTATTATCTAGAAAGTTAAACGTGCCCATCTATGCAAATGAGGATACTTGGAATGCTATGCGTGATAAGGTAGGGAAAATAGATGAAAAAAATATTCGAATATTTTCCAATGATATGGATTTTTATATAAAGGATATAAATATAGAGCCATACCAGATTCCCCATGATGCAGCTAATCCAGTGGGTTTTTGTTTATATTGTGGAAACAAAAAAATAAGTATTACTACTGATTTAGGGTATACTAACAATAAAATTATAAACAAGATTATGGATTCTGATTTGGTGGTATTAGAGTCAAACCATGATATTGACATGCTAAAGGCCGGTCCATACCCGTTTGTTCTAAAAAGGCGTATTTTAGGAAAAAAGGGGCATCTTTCAAATACTGATGCAGGCAAAGCCATTACAGAGCTGATAAATGGGAAAGTAACCCATGTACTTTTAGGTCATCTTAGTAGGCAAAACAACCTGCCAGAATTGGCATATCAAACGGTTGTTGAGATATTGACCTCAAATGGCATAAAACCAGGCTCAGATCTGGTTATAGATATGACATACAGGGATCAGGTGGGAAACTTCTATCATTTAGGCGCATAATACGGGTATAAGGCCCTAACGCATGTAACCATTTATGATAATGTTGTGAAAGGGGAATGGCTGAATGCGTAGGAGATGTAGTTATACTCGTTTTGGGGCAGGAATTTTGAGCCTCTTTATGACATGTGCTCTATTATCGGCATGTGGTACATATAGGCGCCCTTCCGAACCAAATGAAACTAAAAATCAAATAAAATATGATTACAATAAAAATTATTATGTTGATAGAACTAAACAGGTAAGAGATGATGCAAATAACAATACATCCATAGCTCAGGTAGTTGGTGATGTAGTGCCTTCAGTGGTGGGTATATCCACCATAGAGACTAAACAGGATTCTATGTTTGATGCAAATAAAGTCGTTCAGGGTGTAGGTTCTGGTGTTATAGTACATTCAGATGGTTATATATTAACAAATGACCATGTGGCGGGAGGAAATCCTACCAGTTTAACTGTTATACTGAAAAATGGTGATGAATTAGAGGGTAAAACTATGTGGTCCGATCCTACACTTGATTTGGCTGTTGTCAAGGTTAATGCTAAAAATTTGCCTGTAGCAAGAATTGGTGACAGTGAAGAGCTGATAGTAGGAGAGACAGCTATAGCAATAGGTACACCATTGGGGCTTCAGTTTCAACATACAGTTACTTCAGGAATTATAAGTGCACTGGGAAGAACTATCCAGGTACCCACAGAGCGGGGAGAAAACTTTATGGAGGATCTTATACAGACAGATGCATCTATAAATCCAGGGAACAGCGGAGGGCCCCTTATAAATTCAAAGGGTGAAGTGGTGGGTATAAATACTGTAAAGGTTACAAGTGCAGAAGGCATTGGCTTTGCAATACCCATAGATGTGGCGAAACCTATAATAAGTCATTTTATAGAAGAAGGGGAATTTATAACTCCATATATAGGTGTAGTTGGCTTTGATAGAGAGATAGCAAGCTATTATAAACAGGACAAAAATATAAATGATGGTGTATATGTAGTAAACATAGATCCTAGAGGGCCGGCCTATAAGGCGGGAGTGAGGATAGATGATATAATAACCCATATAGGTGGTAAAAAGATAGATAATATGTTACAGCTTAGAAAGACAATATATGCCTATAAGGTAGGCAGCAAAGTAAAGGTTCGAATAATCCGAAATGGACAGCAAAGGGATGTTGTCATAAGTTTGGATTACAAACCAGTGTAGGTAGAATAATTTAAAAGAAAGGGGCTTGGGGAATTTTTATGAGAGAGACTAGATATCCTTCTGTTTTAGCAAGTAGTATTCTATATCTTGTGGTATTACTACTTATGATAGTAATGCCACTTTTATTCAGTGGTCAAATAGACATGGAAAATGAGCCGATTCTTTACTATATAATGACTTTCAGTTTGGAAGTGACCATAATAGGTCTTCCACCTCTTATATATCTACTAGCCACTAAAAAAGATGTAAAAGAGGTTGCTAGATTTAATCCGCTGACCAAAAGGCAGGGCTGGCTGGTAGTTGGTATGGCGGTATTTGGATATTGTGTTATCATATTTATTAATATTATTTGGCTATGGCTTTTGAGCTTTATAGGCACACCAACAGCACCACCTTCACCGCCAGTGGAGAATCTGTGGCAGTACCTTTTGGGAGTAATATGTGTAGGTGCAGTGCCAGCTTTTGTAGAGGAGTTTTTATTTAGAGGTGTTATATTAAGGGGATATGAAAATATAGGACGTACTGCGGCGGTTGTTTTAACCGGTATCTTATTTGCATTACTTCATATGAGTGTGGTTACATTGCCGGCAATAATATTGTTAGGTATTGTGATAAGCTATGTGGTGCAAAAAAGCAACTCCATATGGGCTGGATTTATATATCATTTTACAAATAATACCATAGCGGTTACTGCTACCTATATACAGTCAAAAGTTCAAGGTTTGTATGCTGAAAATGAAATTATGATGCAAGATATTTCAAAGCTTCCCAAGGGGGCTATACTTGCCGGCATAGGATTTTGGGCGATTATAGCAGTGCTTGCATTATGGGCATTTATATCATGTTTTAAAAGTTTTAACAAGGAAACGAAAGGGACTTCAGTATATGTGGAGGAAGATGGGGCTATGGTTTCGCCCATAAGGTGGAGTATGGTAGATATGATGCCGGCGATAGTTGCTGTTATCATAGTAGGAATTTTTATTGCCATAGAGATCTTAGGAATGCGAAATGGCTTTATCTAAAGTATGGAGCAGTGTTTATGGATATCAGAATAATAGCTGTAGGTAAGGTGAAAGAGCCTTACCTCAAAAAGGGTATAGAGGAATATATAAACCGTATTAGAACTTATTATAATATAGAGATTATAGAAGTGCAGGATGAAAGAGCACCGGAGGGTATATCAAAGCATGCACAGGATATTATAAAGGCCAAAGAAGGGGAAAAGATCATGAGATTTAAAAGGGCGGGAGCCTTTTCTATAGCATTGGCTATAGAAGGGCAGCCCTTTAATTCTGAAAATTTTGCAGAAAGGATAAGTAACTTAGGTGAAAAAGGAGTAGAAAGTATAGATTTTATAATAGGTGGTTCTTTGGGATTGCATGATAGTATTATAAATGGTGCTGATATGCTACTATCTTTTTCATCATTTACATTTCCACATCAACTTATGAGACTTATACTGCTCGATCAGATATATATAGCGTATGAAAAAGGAAGCAAGGGACATGAAAATAAAAATAATAGGTGAAGAAAAAATACAGCATAAATATACTAAAGAGGCCATAAAAGAATATACCAAAAGGCTAAGTAAATATTGTAAAATAGAACATAAGGTAACTAGAAATATAGAAAAAGAAACAAATAAGAAAACATATATAATTAAAATAGATAAAGATGGTGCAAAAATATCATCTGAAAAACTGGCAAATAAAATAAATGATCTGGGAATACAAGGCTATAGCAATATAACCATAATTTTAAACAATGAATTTAATGAAAACATAGATTTTTATTTGAATATTTCAAATATGGATATGGATACGGATTTACTTTTTATAATTATATATGAGCAGATCTATAGGGCTTACCGTATTATTAATAATGCTCCTTACCATAAATAAAAATAGGCTATATAAAGGGGTTGATGTCATGGACAGGGGGAAATTACAAGAGATAATGGATGATTTGTCGATTTTGCCGGGATTACAGGAGCGTATGGAAAAGTTACGCCGACGTATATATGAAGCCGAAGATGAGGTAAAACAGTTACAAAGCAAATATGAATCCGAATCTTTAGATGTGAAGCAGCTAGAGCGGGAGTCATTTTCCAAAATAATATTAAAGTTCATTGGAAAATATGAAGGTAAAGTTGATAAAGAAACACAGGAAATGTTGGCTGCAAAGCTAGAATATGATGAAGCATGTGATAGAGTTAGGGAGCTATATCGAGAACGTAACGAACTGGGGAGTAAAATAGCAGATTTAAAAAGGCAAGAGAAGCTATATGAAGAAGAGCTAAAGAGGCGGGAGAAAGAGATACTCAGTGGTATTACAAATGAAGTTTCCATTAAATATAAAAAACTCGAAGAAGAACGTGAAAGACTTTTAAAGCAGTTAGTCGAGACGGAAGAGGCTATTATGGCAGCAAATAGAGTTCAAAGTACAATAGAAAGTGCAATGAAACATCTTGAAAGCGCTGAAAGTTGGGCTACATATGATATATGGGCTAAAAGCGGGATAATAAGCCACATGGCAAAGTATAGTCATGTTGATGATGCTCAAGCGGAGTTTAATAGACTGCATTCTCAGCTTAAGGATTTACATAAGGAACTTATAGATATAGATATCTTTAAATCAGCAGAGTTTATAGACATAGATTCAACAACGAGAGCAATTGATTTTTGGTTTGATAATATATTTACTGATCTAAATGTACGTAGTATGATTCGTGATAATGAGAAAAAATTGAGAAATCTAGATAGAAATATAGATAGAATAATTGCCAAACTTGAAAGTAATAAAACACAGATAAATAGGGATATCAATAATATCGAGTTTAAGAAAAAAGAGTTGATTGTGTAAATAATTTTGTGTATTCTTTTTACAAACAGTAGGAGTTGTCCCTGCTGTTTGTATTATATTTGCTATGATATAATCTACTAAAAAGTTGGTAAGGTGGAATAGGTAGGAGGGTGGAAATAACATGGGTAATGAGAATGATTCAAGAATACTTATTGTTGAAGATGATACAGATATCAACAATTATATTTTTGAAAGTCTTTCAGTTAATAATTATAATTGTAAACAGGCTTTTTCTGGGACAGAAGCTTTGCTTTATTTAGGGAAATATGATTTTGATATTATTTTGCTTGATTTAATGCTTCCAGGAATTTCAGGAGAACAATTAATATCAGAAATAAAGAATTTGACGGATTCCTCTATCATTGTTATTTCTGCGAAGGATGAATTGGAAAGCAAAGTTGATGTATTAATGTTAGGAGCAGATGATTATCTTACAAAGCCCTTTAAAATAGAAGAATTAAAGGCTAGAATGTTTGTGCAATTAAGAAATAAAAACAAAAAAGTAAATAACAAATTGATGAAATATAAAAATCTGACACTGGATAAGTCTTTGCATAAGGTAATGATTGAAAATCATGAGGTGGATTTAACTCCGCAAGAATTTAAAATTTTAGAATTATTACTGAGCTTTCCTAATAGAGTGTTTTCAAAGCAAGATATCTATGATTTTGCATGGAATGAATACTTTGAGGGAGAAGATAAAACAGTAAATGTACATATTAGTAATATGAGGAAAAAATTCAAAGAGTATTCAGATGAAGAATATATAGAAACAGTTTGGGGAATAGGATTTCGGTTAAGCAAATAAATCTTTAACAATTCTTTAATCTTTATTTTCGAATTGTTAAACTTTTTCTTTTATAATGTAAGTGATTATAAGAGAAGGAGGTTAGAAATGGATTATTTACTTTCAGTTCAAAACTTATCAAAAAAATATAGCAATCAATTTGCCATTAATAATATAAGCTTAAATTTAAAAAAAGGCGAAATTTACGGGCTAATTGGGAAAAATGGAGCAGGGAAAACAACTCTTTTAAAGATTATAGCAGGATTAGTAAAACCTAGCAATGGAGAAATTGCCTTATTTGACTATAGTGGGGCTGATAGGGAAAAGGTTTTATCAAGAATAGGTACATTGATTGAAGCTCCTGGACTATATTCAAATTTAACGGCATATGACAACTTAAAGTTAAAGTGCTTATGCTTAGGGATAAATGATTCTAAATATATTGGTTCTATCTTACAAATTGTTGGGCTAGAAGGGGAGTCAAATAAAAAGGTAAAACAATATTCTTTAGGAATGAAACAAAGATTAGGAATTGCCATGGCATTAGTAGGAGAACCAGATTTATTATTATTAGATGAACCTATAAATGGATTAGATCCACAAGGGATAAAAGATGTTAGAGATATTGTATTGAAACTCAATAAAGAGTTGGGGATAACAATGATAATTTCAAGTCACATTTTGGATGAATTGTTAAAAATCGTTGATAGGTTTGGAATAATCAATGATGGAAGGCTATTAAAAGAAATATCGAAGGCAGAGTTTAAGGAGATATGCTCTAATCATATTGAAATAAAGATAGAAGAATCTAAAAAAGCAATTGTAGTCCTAGACAAATTAGGATTTAACAATTACAAGGTGATAGATAATCATACGATAAATATTTATGAAAGATTAAATGATAGTGGATTAATCTCAATGGGATTATATAAGAACAATATTTCTATTAACAGTATCTCTATAGAATCTATCTCTATAGAGGATTATTTTATTCATTTAACAGGGGGTAATATTCATGAACAATCTAATTAGAATGGATTTTTATCGTATGAGAAAAAATAAAACCACATGGCTTATTTTGATATTTTTGATATTAATGATGTTTGCTTCCGTCTATATGTCCTATTCAGATATAGAGTATTATAAGAACAACCCATCTGCATTAGAAAATCTAAAGTCATCTTCAGAGGAAGTTAATTGGGGAATATATATAGGAAGTGTTTCGCCAAAGTGGTGTGAAGATAATAAAGTTCCCGTTGATGGATTAATCAAAATAAATATTCAGAGCAAAATTGTACTAATGTTTTTGGTCGTGTTTATTGTGGGTTTTGTAAGTAAAGAAAATACTTCTGGTTTTATTAAAAATATTGCGGGACAAGTATCAAATCGTGGATTTATATTGTTATCTAAAATGATTATCGTAGGGATATATTCATTAATTTTATTGGCAGTAGCAACTGTAACAATATTTGTAAGCAGTAAAATATTGTTTGGATATGTTTTTGTGGAGAATTTGCGATTGTTGATAAAATATATTCTTTATCAATGGATATTGCATGTGGCATTTGGATCATTTATGATATTTTCAATTACACTTTTAAAAAATGAAATTGCAAGTTTATTAATAGGTATTTTAGTTTCCGCCGGTATATTACAAATTGTTGATGCTTTCATAAAATCAAATAAAAAAAGTATAATGTACTTTTTAAATTCGGGAAATATTGGACGATTAAGTATGAAGGGTATGGAGTTGGGAGATTATATACCATTATTTATAGCGATTGTTTCAACGACAATATATACGGCAATTAGTATGTATATTGCGAATAACAGAGATATTCAATAAGGAGAGTATTAGGCTGAAGTTTGCGCTAATTATTATCATTATTATTTTATTTATTGCTATATTATATTTATATAATTATCGGAAACAAGTTCGTTCTATTACTGAGCAATTAAAATTTATTATTTCACATGATACAAATAAAATTATTTTTTGTAATATGAAAAATAAAGAAATAAACAAATTAGCTAGAGAAATTAACGAATTGATTAATCAATCAAAGGGTTTAAAAAAGGAATATGTAAATAAAGATATTTATTTAAAAAACACTTTAACAAGCTTATCTCATGATATAAGAACTCCATTAACTTCCTTAGATGGTTATATTCAATTGCTAAAAGCAAGCGATGATTTAAATAAAAAGGATTATTATACAGATATATTACAAGATAGGGTAAATGTATTAAATTACATGATTGAGAATTTATTTATATATTCAAAACTTCAAAATCACATATTTCATTTAGAATTAGAAATATGTGATTTAAAGGAAATTTTAGTTAATACAATTTTTCAATACTACGAAGAATTTCAAAAAGAAAACATTGATTTATCAATTAAATTCAATGAAGATGAAGATTATTATGTTGTTTCAAATGAAACAGCTTTGATTAGAATTATACAAAATATCATTAAAAATATTTTAGAACATGCTAGAGATAGTGCGGTAATAGCAATGGCAAAAGTAAACAATAAAATTACATTAGAATTTAAAAATCAATTCGATATCAGTGATAAGGTTGATCCAAATAGGATTTTTGACTTATTTTATAAAAGCGATTCAGCGAGGAGTAAAAGTTCTAGTGGCATAGGGTTGACTGTTGTAGAAGAATTAGTTAGGCAAATTAAGGGAAATATCAAATGTGAAATAAATGGGACTGCATTTAGTTTGATACTAACATTTTTCACTAAATAACTAGGATATATGGAGCATTAAACGGGAAAGATGTTTTAGGTATCATAACTGGGATCTTGTAATAAACCAGCCTAGCATAATGTTTTCAGCAACTAAATCTTCTGATATAATTATTCTGTAAGTCATCCTTTGTTATATTAGTTTTTTGATAAAAACATTTTATTACAAAGCGATGACTTATTTTATTGATAAGTTCTGTTTATGCAACAAACTAATATTAGAATAAATAATTCAAGTTATAATTTATTATAGGGACGTGAAGATATTTATATTTAAACCTTTTAGGAAGCAGGAGAGCAAGAATTGCAAAATTGCTGGTATATAGGTCAATCATCGGAAGACCTTTATACAATGCTATTTCCTGGCATGGTACAATATTCTGGTAATTTTCGCAATGATCCCATACACGGAGTTTCAGAGAAAGTTGTAGCTGCTACTTGGTTTGTGTTGATTATAACCATATTACTTCTTACTTATTATGATACGGTATATAGTAAAAAAGAGCAAATAATAAAAATGGTATTAGGTGCAGACTCTATTCATATGCGGGCTCATAAAGTCATATCTGATATAGTGGGATTTTTGATTTCAGCACTTGTAGCTATACTATTATTATTGCCATTCACAAATCCGCTGTTTAGATGGAATACATCTGTAATAGGATTTTTGATCTTGATTTTAAGTAATGGTTTTGTTATTGCCTTAGGTATGGGAGTCAGAAAGCCTTTACAAATTAAATTTGTTGCTTATTCTAAAAAAGCATTACGTATAAGCGTTATAATTAAGGGATTAGTTGCTATTCTAACTGTTTTAATATTATCTGTTACTATATATCTATCCTTTGAAGGGATAAAGCTTTATAAGCAAAAAAACTACTATTCAAGACAACCGAATATGGTTCACGTTGATGTTACTTATCCCTATGACTATGAAAAAATGGAATTTGCAATTGGACACTTTGAAAGCATCCCCCCTCTTGATATATATGAGCAGGTTCGTGATAATTTTATGCGTTATAGTTACAATGAACTTAGATGTTCTCTTGTCTGTTACGAATCTTTTGAAAAAGTTTGTCCAAAATGGGGAGATAGATATATATTTGCTAACTTGTCGGGATTAACACAATACAGTGACATGGTTCCAGAATGGGATGTTCTTTGCCAAATGGAAGGTAATTATATTTTAATTCCTGATAGTGCAAATAAATCAGAAATAGTGGAAGAAATCATGGAAGCTGGCAATCTGTTGGGATTAGATGAAAATAATTTAAATGGAGTATTCACATATAAAGATGGACTCTCTGTTATAGCAGAGGGTCATATAAACAATGAATTTGATTATTCTTACAAAATTAAAAATCCAGTTATACTCTTGGATACCTATAACTATGGAGCATTGCCAGTATATCCTGTGAGTTATCAATTAAAAGAAGCTGACCATCCCGATGGAATAATTGCACATAAATTTGAATATCTTATGCAATTTATAACTTTAGAAAATAACCAAGAAAAAATTCGTGACTTTGCCAATGCAATTTCCGGTGAGGCAATAAATCCGTCATTGGTCGAATTTACTGTTATCAATGTGGGTAATTGGTTTAATGGCCTCTGGTCTCTGCAAAATAGAAGTTTGTTGATTGCTGTGATATTGACATTATTGATACTCATTCTGGAAGTGCAGATTTCAATTCTTTCGTTGAGAATCGCCTACGAAACAAATGCAAAGGAACTGACCATTAAAAAGGTCATGGGCTATTCTGTATTTGAACGATTTAAATCTTTTTTTCTATTGATTGGTGTCCTGTGTGGGATTTCTTTGGTTGGTGCTCTAGTATGTACAATAATTTTTAAAATTGGTGCTATTGGCTATATAGCTTGGGAAAGTATTATTGTCTTTTTATTAGATATTGGCATCCTTCTATATTTGACACGGAAAAATGATAATTTACAAATTCAAAGGGTATTGAAGGGAGGAATTTAGTTTGAAAAAAGCATTGATTGAATTACATAGTGTTTGTAAATCATTTGGCAATAAAGTAATATTTGATGATTTTAATTGTAGTATTGGTGATGGTGAATTTGTAGTAATTACAGGTGAAAGTGGGTGTGGGAAGACCACCTTGTTAAATATGATTGGGGGGCTAGAGCCTGTCACAAAAGGAAATATCAATGTGGCTGGGTTGGAAATTACCAACACGAAAAACCTTAAAGAGTATTTTAGAGATATAGTAGGATTTGTTTTTCAAAATTTTGCTTTGGTGGAGCAGAAAACAGTAGAAGAAAATTTGCTACTGGTTCATCCAAAAGGCAAATCTGGTATAACGGTAGAAGAAACATTGCACTCTGTTGGTATGGAAACCTCACTAAAGCAAAAAGTTTATTCTCTATCTGGTGGTGAACAACAACGTATTGCACTTGCAAGATTGCGATTAAAGAATTGTCAGCTCGTATTGGCAGATGAGCCTACAGGTTCCCTTGACCGTAAGAATGGTCAAATGGTAATGAAAATTCTTCACCAATTAAACCATGAAGGAAAAACTGTACTAATGGTAACTCATGATGAAACTTTGATACAGGCAAATGATCGTTTGATTAAGCTATAAATTAAAAAAGTTATTATCATATATTCTACTATTGCTTAAGTAGAACTTAGCGTGTCAGACTAATGATACAAAAATATATTTGGAAGGTAAATTTTATATCACTTTGTAATGAGATTGTAAGAACTAACTTATATAATTTAGACCATAAGATATTTTATGGTCTATTTTTTCATGCTTTTGCCGGTAAATTAGCCTTTTACTAATGCATAATAAGTTTTATTAGAAGAGAAAAACTTTATAATCATAAAATTAAACTTAAATATTTTATAATATATTTTTTTTTACATAAAATATACTTAAGATTGACATATGGTATATACATGTATATACTATAAATAAGGAGTAATTTGTAGCCTCTCGAAAAAGAATTGGAAATAGTTAAGGCTAACCTAAAACTGGAATATATCGAGATGCTACGGCTGATTTTGTAAAAGAAATAAAATTGAACGTTGAGAAACGCATATTGTAGTGATTGG
>NZ_RXHQ01000023.1 GCF_004138105.1 Xylanivirga thermophila
ATTTTTAATCAATGTTCCTTAGGTGGTCTCATTGCCATGCCATTTTTTAATTTTCTGCTGCAAGAAGACCCTCAAGAAACTTTCAAAATTATTTTATAAAACTACTTGACTTTAATTAGCTGGTCTAGTATAATAATTTGATTATATCACCTTTATAGGAAATAATTTGTCTCTTTACGACAAATTATTTCCTATAATATAAAAAGATAAAGGGTAGCCCCTTTATCTTTTATGCCCTATATTTCTTTAAATCTGTCTTCCTTATACCCAGTTATATCCATCATTATAGAAGCAAGATTTTCCCCTTCCTCCCTTATATCATCTATATAAAAATCAGCTTTGATCCTTCCATAGCGAAGTATTATAGCCCTGTCTAGGAAATTCTCCACTTCATCAATCAAATGGGTAGCAATTAATATAGTTTCATCGGATTTTAGACTGGTTATCATCAGCTTTAAAAAATCCTTTCTCGTAAACATATCCTTCCCCAGGAATGGCTCATCCATAAGAATGTATTTCGCTCCTTTGGAAAACCCTGCAGATACTTCAAGCTTTGATTTTTGTCCTTTGGAAAAAGTTTTTATCTTTCTATATGGCTCCAGTTCAAAAAATTTTATAAGTCTTATGTATCGTTCCATATCAAAGGCAGGAATAAAATCAGATAGAAAAATTCCATACTCATATGGAGTCATATATGGAAAATAGCTGCCCTCTTCAGTGATAAAAGCCATTTTTTCATATTGTTCCGACACAGATCTACCATCTACCAATACTTCTCCCGCCTGAACTTCACAAAGTCCCATGATGGTTTTTAAAAGTGTAGTTTTCCCAGATCCATTTTCTCCTAGTACTCCGACAATCTCTCCATTGTTAATTATCAAACTTTCGTCATTCAACCCGATACCCTGATTACCATAGGTCTTCCTTATATGCTTGAGTTGGATCATTTAAAGCCTCCTTCCTTTATAACGACAAAATCAAGATTTCTACTTTCATAATAATTATATCCATATTGATCTTTCTCTCTTAAATCTCCCCTGTACCGATTGTTGTCCTCATCAGCATCGGTTATTATTTCACCTTGATAGATTAACGCACTGCTATTCTCCATACCGTCAAATACAAAAATCATAAATCGCTTTGGATATAAATATTCACTCTCCATCTGTTCATCTATATCCTTTAATATTCCTGCAACTACCAGTTTATCATCCACCCAGGATATAGCTGGGACCCGTTCAAACATCTGATTTTCAAATTTAATCCCATCTACATAGGATTTCAATGTTAGCCTATCCCCTACCTGTATTGATACCACCTGTAACTCATCTACAGGATTATTATTTGTTATAATATTAAGATGAATAATATCCCCATCCACATATTCATCATACCTGATCGGTTGTTTAGATATGTCTAGCTGTGGAACCGAGATCTCTTCTAGCATTTTCCCCGTTTGAGGATCAAATGCCCTCAAAGTCAATACACCATCTACCAGCATGACTACAACCAACTTATCTTCTACCCCATGAAGTCCTAATACCTGAATATCATTTTCATCCATGGGAATAGAGGCAATCTTTCTAACCTTACCCTTCTCCTTTTTGTCTCCCCACCAATTATCATATTGCTCTGCCTTGAAAATTCCATTTTCTCCTGTATACCTTTGGTGACTATATGGATTTATCTGGGTCAAGACGGTAAAATACTGGCTTCCATTCAGTACAACCATTCCCGAACCTGTAGACCTGTAAATGTCTGCTGCATTTTGAAAATTCTCATCCTCTGCAGCTAGACCACCTTCTGGATAATAGGTCTTTTTTCCTTCAAATACAAAGTCCATATACTCTCTCTCCAATTGAACTCCCGTCTTAAAATACAGATAATTAGGATCTGGCATCTTCTTCTTAGGCTTTATATCCAGCCAATCATAGCGAACATCCATATATACATCTATCTTATCTGCATATGTCGTAGTAATTTTTTCTATAGCATCCTTTTTCTCATCTATACACTGCATCTGAATCTTATTTTCCGTATACTCCCGCCTTATGTTAGCATCAGGTGCAATCTCATATCTATAGTTGTACCAGTATCTATACTTATCAGCTTCGGCTCCATTTCCATATTTTACAGGAAGAAATTTCATATCTCCTAAACTGTCATAATATATAAACTTATGGGAAAGCTCTCCACCTTCTATATCAAACCTTTGAGCATGATACTTATCCTGTAGATACCCTATGATTTTAATATCAGATAGCACCTTACGATCCCCTTTTATATCCTTTAAATACAATGTACTATTATTCTGAAGCCCAAATATACTAAAAAAGATAGTCAAAAGAATCACAGTAGAAATCAAAAGAACAACTAAGGCCATATTACGTTTTACCCATCCCATTTTCATCACCACCCCATTATTTTATTCTGCAACAGCACTTTTTTTAAATATCTTAATGCTATGCCAGACAAAAAATACACTAAAAAGAAATAGCACTAAACTTTGAAGATACATACTCCTGTAATCGGTAACATACATCCTTTGGTTTATGCGATAATTAAGCAGGCTGATCATTATAAATACAGCACCGCCTATGGGAAAAAACCCCCAATACCGCCTGCTACGTTCGCATAATGCACCATAATACAGTCCACACAAAAGAGTTGTAAAAAGACTTATGGTGGAAACTGCACTCTCTAACCCCAACGGGAAAATAATTCTTAAAAAATCAGAACGAACAAAAGACAGGAACAACCCATTTGTCATAAGATATTTGCCTTCCTCTAAAGCAGCAATACGAGATGCTACAAACCAATAACCCAATAGAATGCTTATAAGCTGTGCAGATAAAAATGCCGCAAATGAAATAAAAAAAGAAATAAGTTTGCTTAAATATACTAGCTCCCGCCTTATGGGCAGGGTCAGCAATGTGTAGATGCTTTTACTTCCAAAATAGTTTGAATAGATGCTATATATAAAAGTCAAACACATTAATGCAAGATATATGACAAATAAAATAACACAGCCTGAAGAGGCATATATAAACTCAAAAGGCTGATACAGGTTCACTCCATCCTTAATGGAAATATTTAAAAACACAATTGGAGATATAATAGCTAAAATACAAATTACAAGTACAAATTTAAAGATATTTCTAATCTCATAATTTAATAAGCGATAAAAATCCTTCATGATAATAACACCCCTTGTATTATGATACTAGTACACAAAGGTCAAAAAAATTAATCCTCTTCCCACATCTCACTGATAAGATCAAAAACTCGTTTAAAGGATAGGTTAATAGCCTTTGCAGAACTTATAAACTCCCTTACCATACCACGGGTAAGCTCATCTTCAATCCTTGAAAACCCAGCCTCATCTATGCAGATAATGCTTCCCTGATTTCCGTGTGTTTCTATAATATCTTCTTTCTCCAATAGTTTATAAGCTTTTTGAACGGTATTTGGGTTTATATTAAGCTGAGCTGCTAATTCCCGCCTCGATGGCATCTCTTCACCTGAAACAGCATTTTTAGTTAAAATCTGCTGCTTAACAAAGAGCACTATCTGCGCATATACCGGATCCTTATTATTAAGCTTTATACTCTGAAAATTTACCACAAACCAATCACCTGCCAAAAATATTTATGACCCTGCGCATGTATTATACTACTAATACATGCACAGGGTCAATATAATAATAGGCCTAATCTAGAAAATCATTAGGCCTATCACGTTCTGCCAAATCTTTTAGTGTTTTTCCATCTGTTGAAACTAGAATATTACCATCGGTTCCTGTTATATAGACTATAGCATTACGTTTTCTGTAGGCATTGTATGTATTCAAACTCGCCATGGAGTCATGGGTAAATATCGCAATCTGGGGCTTCACCGTTTCAATCAAAGCCTTTGAAGATGATGTATCTGACCCATGGTGTCCTGCCTTGATAAGATTAGCCTGCAATTCATCGCCGTATTGCTCTAAAAGTTCCATTTCCTTCTGTTTATAGACATCTCCCATAAAAAGCATAGAAACCTCTCCATAGGTAATCTTAAGTACTACGGAATGATCATTAACAAATTGAGTACTCCCTTCCGGATATTTGTCGTAATATTCAATTGGGGCAGAAGGATTATAAACCTTTGCATCCACCTGCTCCCCAAATTTAAATGTATCTCCTTGCTTTAAATAATGTATATCAAGTTCCTTATCCTCAATGGCTTTCATAGTTGTTTTGAATGTTTCAGTGGGATATTCAAGTTCTGACATATATATTGCACCAATTTCGAAATCATTAATGATTTTTTTAAACCCACCTATATGATCTATATGAGGATGGGAGGCAACGAGATAATCAATCTTAGTTACATTCAATTTTTTTAAATATTCGCTTATCTGTCCAGCGCATTCTGGAGCGCCGGCATCGATAAGCATTGTATAACCATCAGGTGATTTTATAAGCATAGAATCTCCTGATTTGGTATCCGTGCCAGATGATATATCAAAGAAACGTGCTGTTAGTCTGCCTTTGTCTTTAGAAATATTAAATACTTCATCATTTTCTTTCGTGCAGGCAGTCAACAGCAGTAGAACAACAAGCATAAGGCATAATATTTTAGAGACTATATACCTTCTATTTTTCATAACTTTACTCCTTTTACTTCATTGCAGCCTTCGATACACCGCTTATTATATATTTCTGCAATACTATAAAAAGAACAATGATAGGAATAAGGGACATAACAGCTCCCGCCATAATCTGATTATAGTTCCATGTTTCAAGACCAGCATATGAACGACGAAGTTCATATACTCCTTGTGCTAGGGTTCTTCGAGTCTGATTGGTAGTAACCATCTTGGGCCAGAAATATGAATTCCACCCATCAATAAATGTGATGATTGTCACCGTTAGTATGGTAGGTTTACACATGGGCACCAAAACATTAAATATTATGCCTATCCTCCCCATTCCATCGACACGTCCCGCTTCAATATAGCTTTTATCTACAGCTTTAAAGCTCTGCCTCAGCATGAAAATAAAATATGCAGAGACGGCATTGGGAATTATCAGACCTGCAAAAGTATTGATCCAGTTAAGTTTTGCAATCATTACATATATAGGTACAAAAGTAACCTGTATGGGAACCATCAAAGCCCCTAGAACGATCAAAAAAAGTATATTTTGCCCTTTAAATTCTCCGTGGGAAAATCCATATGCTGCAAATATACCAGTTAAGAGCTGAAGGATTAAAATACCCAAAGTCATAACTATGGTATTAAAAAAGTATAGACCAAAGGGAGCCATTTTCAAAACATCCCTATAATTATGCCAAGCAAAATTTTTGGGCCAGAGTGTTGGCACAGGTAAAAGCAGTTCCTCAGATGTCTTTAATGATGTAATTATCATCCAATAAATAGGAAATAGCATTATTAGTGTTATAATTACGGCCACTATATACCTAAAAATGAGACCAACTCTTTTTTTCGACAATTTCGTCTTCCTCCTCCCTTAAGCATCATAATTAACCGATTTGTTTGATATTTTTAAGGTTATGGCAGTAAAAATAAGCAATATGAAGAAGAATATTATGGATACAACTGCAGCCCTGTCTACTCTAAACTCCACAAATGCCAAGCTATAAATCCAATATACCATAACATTTGTTGCATTGTATGGACCACCACCGGTCATAACATCTACCGATTGAAATACCTTCATGGAAGCAATGAAGGTTGTAACAAATATAAATAGAGTCATTGGCGAAAGTAACGGTAAGGTTATATACTTGAATTTCTTAAACCCGCTTGCGCCATCGAGTTCTGCTGCCTCATAATAATCTTGTGAAATACTATTCATAGCTGAAATATAAAGCATCATGGAATAACCCATTACACGCCATGCTGTAAGTATCAATATACCCTTTAATGCTGTCTTTTCCGATGTAAGCCATGGAACAGCATCAATACCAAATACACCTAATGTCTGATTTAATACACCAAAATCCTTATGCAATATCCAGATAAAAACAACACCTGCTGTTGCTACTGCAATATACTTTGGCATAAAAACAACAGATCTCATAACAGAAAACGATTTTGAGGAATGATTGAATAATAGGGCAAGGAGCATCCCGCCTACAATAGTAATTACTATTTCATATAAGGTATATTTAAAGGTTATTTTCAAAGAATCCAACCATATTGGAAATCCAGATCCATTAAAAAGCCATTTATAGTTCTTCATTCCCACATATTTATAACCATCCTTAATTAGATTCCAATCGGTAAAACTAATCTTAAAGAGGTTTACAATAGGATAGTATACAAATATTGCAAGGAAAACAAGTGCAGGCAAAACACACATGAAATCCTTTATCTTCTCACGTTTTCTATAATTTGTTTTTTTTGACGTTCCCATATCCCTTATTTTTTGTTCGCTCTCTATCATAATTTCATCCTCCAAACAAGAACGTTTTTACGAGATTTGATATGAGTAAGGCCTAGGCCTTACTCATCTGCAAGGGTATCATTTATGATTTTTGCTGCATCTTCCATAGTCTTTTGCATATCCGTATCTTCAATGATGGATTTTGCCATAGCATTCATCCATTCCTTTGAAAGGGCAGGGTATGCAGGATGTTGAATCCTTGGCTTAATATTATCTAGATTATCAAAGATGACCTTAAATGCAGGTTTTTCTTTAAGGAAATCCTCCCCTTCTTGCGTTTCTAAAACTGATTTACGTGTGGGCATATATCCTGATCCAGATGCCCATTCCATATTAACATCTTTGCTGGTCAGGAATTTTAAAGCCTCCCAAGCTGCATTCTTTGTTTTTTGATCATTTTTTGCAGGAATCAGCAGTATACAGCCTCCTACTTCAGAGTTGTGTGTATCTGCCCCTGGATACCAAGCCATTCCTACTTCAAAATCACAGTTGTCGACATACATATTGTATAGAGATGATGTATGCATTACTGAAAATGTTTTCCCATCAAAAAAGCTTTGTCGCATATCTGTAGATGCATTGGTGCCATAGCACCAGTTGATTTTGCCATCATTGTACCATTTTTTAAATTGTTCTGCAATCTCTATAGCCTTTTGTCCATCAAGATCTGTCTTATTGTCGGACGTTACAATCTCTACTCCGGCATTTCTGTAGTATGTTTCAAAATACCACTGATCCCAGCCTGGTACACAAGTTGCATAACGGGTTGTCTTCCCATTCTCAATTTTTGCCGCAGCATCTAAAAATTCATCCATATCTGACCATTTCTCAGGCAATTTAATACCTTCAGCATCTGCCATATCTTTGTTATAATATATAACCTGTGTAGAAATCAAAAAAGGTAGAGAAATAGGTTTTCCCTCATAGCTTGATGATTCTATCAACCCTATCCCAAAGTCGTCTATATCAAAATTATCTGCTTCTATATATGATGTCAAGTCTTCACAAACTCCTGATGCACCATACTCTGCCACATATGGTGTATTAGCTACACATAATGCAGGCATTGTATTAGCAGCAAGTGCTGCAATTAATTTTTCATTAAGATCGCTATAACTTCCTTGATAGATAGGTTCAAGTTTTACGTTGGTACCTGTAGCATGGAATTTCTCTGCTACATCATCAATAAGATCTGAATACTGTTCCTCCAATGCATGCCACCATTCTATGGTGATAGGTTCTGTTACCTTGTATGGAGATTCTTCTTTTTTATCCTTTTTCGAAGTCTCCGTCTTGTTTTCCGATTTGCCCCCTGTCTCTGTTTTTGATTCATCTTTGGAGCAACCTGCAAAGGCCACTAAGCACAACATTATTGCAAGAAGCATCGCAATAAATCTTTTGGTTCTCATAATAAATCTCCCTTCCATAAAGATTTAATGTTTCTTTATGATTAAACGGTATTTACCGCTTGATCAACGAGTTTTATTTAAAAGTCTAGCAGTAGATTTCTAGTTAGATATAAATAAAATTCATGTTAAAAACCTGTTAACTTATTGCTTTGAACTCCAGTTGCTATTTATTCACAAAGTAAACAAAGAATTTTCAGTGGTCATTATTATAATACAAATGTAGTTTTACTGATCATGAATGTCCTAGTAAGCCTAAATATTCCAATAGAAAAAGACAGCACCCATATCCACAGCACATTAAGCTGTAAATATCTCGGCTATCTCCTATTCTCAGCCTATATATGTATACATTTTTTGATTTTACCTCATCAACTGTACTTTAAAGTGTACACTATGTATTTATCCATGTCAAGTAATTTTTTTATTTTATTACTATTTTTTCCTTGATAAAATATTAACAAACCAATTTAAATATAAAAATGGTAACTGATTAATCAGTCACCATATACTATAATTATTAAAATGTTTTGTTAAGAGAATCAATGCCCAAATGTTTACTATACCGTCTATTACAAGGGAAATTCCTATATACATAGTAAGGGCAACACTTCCAGCAAATGGATTGAATAACAACATTGCTCCCAATACGCCAGTTACTAATGCTAGTACAAGACCTAGCCACCATTTTTCATACTGCAGCCTTTTTAAATCAATGGATAATTGTAGTCTCAATACACTGTCAATGATAATAGCAAGTCCCAGCAGTACCGGTAGCGCCACAATAACAGCATTAGGAGCAATAAGCATAAAGATACCGAACATGACAGCCAAAATTCCACGTGCAAGATCGAATCTAAATTGGTCTGCAAAATCATTTCCTGCAAAATATCTTATAACCCTTATAACACCAAGTATCAGTATCAATGCACCAAATACTCTGCAGATGGCACGTGCAGATGTTTCAGGTCGTGCTATTAGTACAAAACCCAGCACAATGTAGAATATGGAGAAAATTATAAACGCCGTTTTAAACTTCTTTAATCTTTCCATCTCTCTCCTCCTTGTATTATATTAACCTCTACTATATTTATAACACAACTACATACCTTTTTAAACATCTAAATGCCTCCAAAGGAAAATTTATATTATCTTACCAGAGTTTAATACCCTTTTACTACCTAGATGACCAAAACTTTTTATAACCACCCCTATACTGCTTCTCTGACAAGAAAACTCCCCCTTGCATTCCATGTCACTCTTAAATGTAGGTTATTTTACTTCTACATAAATCAGAGCAAGTTCACTATCCGTAGTTTTTATATCTACAAAGCCCTTTTCTTCATCTTGAATCCATTCATATTCAGTTTCAATAGGATTATTAGGATTATCAATATAATGACATATTACTTTTTTAACATCCTGCCTCCCACAATATATTCTTATATTACTGCAAGCCTTCTTTTTTCTATTGCTTATAGCCACAAGCTTAGAACCATCTTGAAGCTGATAGAGTTTTGCTGTAATGTCATTATCACTAACATCAATGCCCATAGTGTCCTTAAATACTCCATAACCATATAGATCTAGCCAAACCTTACGCAATTTTATAACGTCCTTTAAATATTTAAATTGTTCAGGATCAGAACTAAATGTATTATCCTCTTCCAGATCATATATCCAAAGGTATAATCCCATTATAAAAGCCTTATCTATCATCTCCCTTGAAACTTGACCTACATGTACCGGTCGCATGGCTAAACCTTTATGTGGATAAACCATATCTATTAACATCTGATCGGGAAAAGTATATCTATATAATTCTGGATATGCTCCAGTATGGTAGTGTATAAATGTAGAAATCAATTGTCCTGAAACATACGAACCATGAATATCAGTAACCCCTTCATAGAAGATAACAGGCATATCATCTTCATCTTTTTTCCTATCCCTTAATAATTGAATAACATCTAAAAGAATCTTTTCATATCCCCTATTCCATGCTGCTGGATGATGTTTGTGATCCCCATTAAAACAAAATTGTGGTGCAGCCATTCCGAGTTGATCTAAATATATGCCATCTACTCCTATAATATCTATAAGATAAAATATTGCATCCTTAAGATGTTTTTGCCAAGATTCAGCATTATTGCACATGGTAGCAAAGACTATAGATTCGCTATCACCATAGCCTTCTGTTTTGATATTACCATCTAAATCTTTAACTCCCGCCTCTTCAATTAGTCCTTGTCTGTCTTGGTATTTTGTATTACACAATTGGCTGTTTATATAAAAGGTTACATGCCCTCCCCTATCCCTTATATATTTTACTGCATTAATAAGTTCTTCCTCTGTCCCAAGATCCCCATCAGGTAGATACTGGGGAAATCCATTATCGAATCCATCCTTATGCCATCCAGAAATTAAGATATGGTTTAATCCCATCTCTTCTACTTGGTCATATAATTTAGGTATATCAGAAAATTTATGAACTATTTCCCCATTTTGATATTTGAAATCATAATGTGCCACCATCCCACAGCTTTTTCTAAACCATTTAGGTAGAAATGGTTTTATAGGGGCTTGACATGATTTTCTCCATCTTCTATAGTTATCTGCCCCCCAGTGCCAATCTCCTTCATGTATTGCCATTCCAAAATATGGGGACTCCCACGCTTCACCATAGTGTATTTCAGGATATTTAATTACCCCAAAGCCCATTCCTGGTCTTTTAGTGCCAAACGTCTCTGCCCTGAGCCCTCCCACCATAAAATCTTCATCATAACATGCAAGATAGAGCCCCCCATTTTTATCATAATAATCTAGCCACATCATAGACAAAGGACCTGAATATTTAAATTGTCTAAAAAATGCTCCGTCCTTATCCTTGTTTGTATTTATTCCATCCATAAAATAAACATATTTATATTCCTGCCACTTCCAGCCAATAGCACTAGGCTGTTTTTCATATGCTTCAACTGGATTTACAATTTTCTCTCCGGAGTTAAAGGGATAGACTAACTGATCATCATTCCAATGCTCTCCAAGGTATACTCCAAAAACGCTAGGGAAGTTAACTGAAGTTACCACACAATCTGTTTCTTCGTTTTTAATAAATATCTTCCAAAGGGTTTCACACTCTCCAGACCTAATCTCTACGGTATATGTGACCCCAATATTCCATATCTTATCCTCAGATACTAAGCTTTTATAGCTTATAGAAATGCTTTTTTCTCCTGTATCTAATTCATTCAATATAAATTTAGGCTTTAAATCCCTATATTCCAATAAAAAGTTATACTTAGCAGGCCTAATAACTACCATCTTTTCATCCTTTGTCCTCACCTCAATAGAAAAGGGCATACTCCTAAGTTCGTTCCAGTTTTTTAGTAGATTATCACCATTTTTTGTGTTTACAAGTTCTATAAGCTCTCCGGTCATGGCATCAAACGCCATATCTATTAGTCCATTTCCAAACCTTATTCTAGATCTATACATTTAACTAAGACCTCCCATAACAATTTTATTTTATCAACAAAATTTTCCATTCAAAACCCTCTCCCCACATTATCTGATCTGCCTTCATTATTTCAAAATATATATCATATGTAAATATAAAAGATTGAAGAATATACACTTTTATGGAATATTTACGCATAAAAAAAGTTCTTTCCATTTCAGAAAGAACTAAAATAACGATTTCTTAAGCTATAGAAATACCATTATCAATTTCATCAAGTTTTAATCTCACTGTCATTATATACGGTTTATCATATTTTTCATCCCAATATCCATATGATGTAAGTACAAATGTACCATCAGACAATACTACATTACCTGCATAGCCACAATCCCCACTTCTAAGCGTTGGAGTAAAATCTTCCATGAGCTTTATAAAGTATTGCCCAGGCCTGTTATTTACTAAATCATCATATGTACCTACCCACGCACACCAGTCTCCCGCCACCCAATTATAGAAGTCTTCTTTATCTCTCCGTATTATCTCACGAAAGGTAATAAGTAGCCTTCCTGATATGGGATCATATTCCGCCTTGTGCCTCTCCCCCATAAGATAATTACACATCTCCCTTGGTGGAGTCCAGCTTACCCCTTCATCATCTGAAAAGGCAATCATAGCATTTGTCCTTTTATGCTGTGCCCTTGCAAGTAGTGCCAGTTGATCACCTTTCGGTGACCTTATTACCTCTATTTCGCATAGGCCAGCATACTTCTCTATATTATCATATGCTTCTAAGAGCCGTTTTGGTGTACTCCAACATTCTTTCCCTTCTTCATCAAATGATAAGTATGTCTTCCAATTATTATATTCATCATCATGGAATATCCCCATCCATTTGTAATCCCAACTACCATCAGTTTTTTTCAATCTGGTCAGACTGGCATGGGCTACCAATGCATGCAAACCTTCAAAGTAGTGTTCGAACTCAGTCCAGGTTTCCCCGCCATCCTCTGAGTAGGC
Source organism: Xylanivirga thermophila (assembly GCF_004138105.1). Lineage (NCBI taxonomy): Bacteria > Bacillati > Bacillota > Clostridia > Caldicoprobacterales > Xylanivirgaceae > Xylanivirga > Xylanivirga thermophila. The sequence goes on from NZ_RXHQ01000023.1 coordinate 12,339, forward strand.
CGTTTTAAAACCCCCTGGATCCCTTGGCAATCCGCTTATAAGTTCCAACCTCTTTCTACCATCTGGCTTTTCAATCAGGTATATCGTGGGGGTCTCCTGACTATCATTCCATGAGGCGGGAGTAGTTAGTCTATTACTCCATGTGCTCCCGCCATCCATGCTTTTTTTCATAACTATAGGTCCCTTACCATGGCCTTTTGGATAAAATGTATATATAGTTCCATCATCTAGGAGTACAGAGTCTGGATGGCCCAAATATTGTCCTTCCTCTTTATCCACCAGAAACTGTCGATCATAATCTTTGGAAATATCTATATATATTATCTTATTATCTTCCAATCCATTCATCCCCATTATCCAATTAAAATAAAACATTGTACTATAAAAACTATAGCGTTCTACACAAATTCTAATAATCTTATCCCTGATGTCCCTTTGATATCCTTTATTCTCTTAAGCTCTTTCCTTAAGGACTTTAGCTCATTATCATCTAACTGCTTAAATGGCTTCCTATCTATCCCGCAATCTATCCCCATCCATCTGAGCCCTGCCCTTATAGATGGATAACATCCATACTTTAAACATACCTCTATAACATCATTAGCTATCTTAAGCTTTTCATTGGCCTTTTGATATTCGCCTGTCTTTATATCATTATATATTGCTATATAAATCTCAGGATCAAGATTATAGAAACTACCTATTATACCGTCAGCACCCATCATAAGCCCTGATACACACATCTCATCTGCTCCTGAATATACTACAAAATCCTGTCCTATATGCTCCTTTATCCTTTGCATCTCATAGTGATTCATAGACGTATATTTAATACCCTTTACATTTTCTATACCCGATAACTTCTTAATGGCGTCTATACCCATATTCACTCCAGTAGTAGCAGGAATGCTATAAATTATCATGGGCAATGGTGTGCTTTGTGCCACATCTTCATAATAACCATATAGCTCTTCAAAGGAAAACTTATAATAAAAGGGTGGTATGGATGAAATAGCATCTGCTCCCGCCTCATAGGCATGTTTTGCCAATTCAATAGCATGTTTTGTATCAATAGTACCTACATGTACTATTATGGGCACCTTACCACCTACTTCATCTATAACAGTCTCCACAACTGCCTTGCGCTCTGAAGTATCCATCATAATACCCTGGCCTGTACTTCCAGTGAGATAAAATCCATCTACTCCTTGGCTTAATAAATAGTTGACAAGACCTTTTAATTTCTCAAAATCAACATTCTCATCACAGTCAAAAGGTGTAATAAGGGCAGGTATAACGCCTTTTATATCCTTTAGATTAAAAATAGACATATTATATTCCTTCTTTCCTATGTAATAGTATTAAACAAGAAAAGCTATATACAGTTGTCTTTGCAATATTCATAACAAAATATATTAGATAGAACTTAGATATCCTTTACCAATATACAAGTGTCTACGAATAATTTTTTCGGCTTGATCAGCATCTTTGATTTGAAGATTTTTTACTAATTCCTCATGTTTATCTATTTCTGATTCTTTATGTAAGGGCACAAATCTATTGATAGCATAGAAAAGATTTAGCTTCATAACTTTATCAAATTCATCAATTAAAACGGCGCAATCTGTTAATGCTATTAGTGCACGATGAAATGCAATTTCTGTTTCCCAATTTTGTCTTGAACCTAATAGTGCATGATCTGCTTTTTGCGCTAATTGTATCAACTTTTCTTCGTTTATTTTTACTGCGTTTCCACAATACATACGAGCTGCCTGACATTCTAAAGCCTCACGTATTACTAATCTTCCAATAATGTCATCAGATCTAATAAGACGTACTTGCGTTCCTTTGCGCGGAATACTTTCTAGAAAACCTTCTGCCTCCAATTGAAGAATTGCCTCCAAAACAGGCGCTACACTTACTCCCAATTCTTTGGCAATATCGCGTCGATTCAATATTTCTCCAGGAGTTAATTCATTTTCCATTAATCTGCGCAAAAGCTCGTCATATACTGTTTGAGATAAAGACTGCATTTAGCTCTTCCCCTTTCTGCAAAAGTAATATAAGATGTACGCTATATTTCATATGATATATCACATGAAATAAAATGTCAAGTGAATTTAAATCTTATACCTATTCCGACCATGCTGGATACATCAAAAAAGGTTCTTTCCATTTCAGAAAGAACCCCAATAATAATTTATCAATTATACAAAGCTTATTCTTTTATAGACCCTGTAATACCTTCTGCAAAATTTTTCTGTAATAAAAGAAAAATAATAATCGTAGGCAAGGTACTAATAGTTACAGCTAGCATTAAAACACCGTAATCAATAACATACCCAGCTGTCAAATCAGCAATTAAAAGAGGCATTGTTTTACTCTCAGGTTTTTGGAGAATAACTAACGGCCATAAATAATTATTCCATGCACTCATAAAAGTCACTACAGCTGCAGCTGCATAAGTAGAACGCATAATCGGTATATACATTTTAAAAAATATTTTAAATTCTCCTAGACCTTCTATTCTTGATGCTTCAATGATATCATGGGGAAATGATCTAGTACTTTGCCGAAATAAAAATATTAAAAATGCTGTTGATATAGTAGGAAGAATAAATCCCAATGTAGTATCTAATAAATTAGCTTTTCCAAACATCATAAATAATGGAATCATAATAGCTGCAAAAGGAACCATCATCGATAATAGCAAAATATTCATTAACCTATCTTTGCCCTTATTGTGGTATGTTTCAAATCCGTATCCAGCTATTGAGCATACAATCAAACTGGCTATAGTCGCTAAAATAGCATTTTTAAATGAGTTAAAAAATGCTCGAGTTAAATTTGTATTAGATAAAAGGATTTTAAAGTTTTGAGCTAAATAAGTACCTGGTAGTAACTCTCCAGTAATAACATCTACACTTTTATTCGTAGATGAAACCATCATCCATAATAATGGAAATAATGATAATAACGCTACGATAGCTAGAAACAAATATTTAATTATATTAGTTATGCGTTTTTTTATCATCTCTTATCACCTACTTTCATTTGAATAAATGCTAAGATAGCAACCATAATAAACACAACATATGAAACTGCAGCAGCATAACCAAATTGAGGTGAATATTCAAATGATAATCTGTATATATACTGCGACATAGAAATAGTTGCATTTGCCGGGCCACCATTGGTCAAGTTTTTTGTTTCATCAAATAATTGTAATGTGCCATTGGTAGACATAATTGTTGTTAAAAGAATCATGGGCCTTAATAATGGAATTGTAATTTTAAAAAACTTGGTAAATGGCCCTGCACCATCAATTTTCGCCGCATCATAAATAGATGTACTTATATTTTGTAACCCAGATAAATAAAACACCATATTATAACCAGTCCATCTCCATGTCAGGGCTATAATGATTATTATTCTAGCTCTCCATGGATCTCCAAGCCAGTTAATTGGTTTATCAATAAAATTAAGCTTAAGCAAAAGTGCATTTACAAGGCCATCTAAAGCAAACATTGATCTAAAAATAATAGAATATGATACTAATGATGTTGCACATGGTAAAAAAATTGCCGTTCGAAAAAAACTTCTACATTTTAAATTTTCATCGTTCAATAAGTTTGCCAGGATCAAAGCTAATATTAACATTATTGGAATCTGTAACATATAAATAAAGGTATTTTTTAATGAAGTTTTAAATAAATCATCGGAAAATAACCTTATATAGTTAGAAAATCCGGTGAACCTAATGTTTTTTCCAACACCCGTCTGCAATGATAATATAAAAGCCTTAACGATGGGATAAAAATAAAAAATGAAGATCATAATTGTTGCTGGCAATACAAAAGCCCATCCTGTAATATTTTGTTTTTTTTCTAAACTTATTGCATTCTTCAATATGACCCCTCCATCTTAACTATGAATTGAATTAAATGAGGTGTTGCAAATTGTTATATACATAATGTAGATAATATGTATTGATTTGCAACCCCTCATTATGAACCATTAGTTTATATAATCATTTTCCCATCTGGAATTTTACAGCCTCTTCTGCCTCGTTCAAAGCATCATCTCTATCTGCCCCTAATATAATCTTTGTAATTGCATTTCCTATAGCATCCCTCGCCTCATAGTTATATATGCCATAGGTTACTTTAGGCACCTTAGCTGCAAAATCGATAATATCCGAATAGATCTTTTGCCCACCAAAAAATTCATGAGGTTCAGAGTATACATCACTATCACCAGCAGGTAAATAAGTAGCAATGGCACCTGATGAAGGTAATATTGTTTCATATAATTCTACACTACCTGCAAAAGTCTGAGACAGAAAATCTATTGCTGTGTCTATATTTTTAGAACTGGATAAAACCATCCAGCTAGATCCACCCTGATTGCTATAATTAGTAGCATTAGGTGCTTTTTCTAGCTTAGGTATATTAGTAATTTGCCAAAGACCTTTTTGATCTGTTTGCGGTACAATAGAACCAATAATCCAGCAGCCATTTATTGTACCTGCTACCGTTCCACTATTAAAAGAACTAACATATTGATCCCAATCATTTACTTCAACTATTACTCCGCTCTTAACAAGTTCTACATAAACATCAATTATCTCTTTTAATACATCATTATCCTTAATAAATACCTCTCCACTATCATCAAACATCCAGCTACCAGCACTTTGCAACATAAGCATTAATAAATCTGGTTGTCCTGCTGTTGTAGAATCCAAAGGTTTTTTAGTTTTTTCAAGAACTTCTTTACCTATATCAATATACTCTGACCATGTAATATCCGTCATATCGTCAATACTATATCCTGCTTCCTCTAAAATATCTGTTCTTAATGCATTAATTACAACTCCACTGTCAAAAGGAACTCCATAATTTTTGCCCTTTACAGTACTAAGAGCTATCTTATATTCAGCAAACTTAGAAAAGTCTATCCCTGAATCTGTTAAATCAACAAATGCATCTGGATAGTTTGTAACATTTTTAATAAGTGCATTATCCTGCATTAGAAGTATATCAGGCAAAGTACCCGTTTGGCCTGAAGTGAGTGCTGTCGTTAATTTTGTCTGCACATCATCCCATGGTGTTTCAATAATATCAATCTTAGCCTTTGAATTTATCTTTGCATAAATCTTAGCCGCTTCATCCATTGCATAAATATTAAAATTTGGATCCCAACACCATACTTTAATTACAGCTTCTTTATCACTAGCTTCTTTAGATGGATTTGTAGTATCTGTTTGGCCCGAATCGTTATCACTAGAACACCCTGCTACAAATAACAATATCATAGTTAAGCTTAATAACAATGCCAAAAACCTTTTCATATTAATTCCCCTCTTCTTAAAAATATTTTTTATTGACAAAAATTCATCAGGGTATATAAATAAATATATGCATGTAATTAGGGTTATATCACCCCCTCTAACTATTTTTATTAAAACTTTGTTATAATTAAATAGTTAATATTAAGCAAGTTTATCCTCCAATAAGTCTCTTACAGATGTGTCTAGTATATCTGATATTTTAATTAGTAATGCCATAGATGGATATTTGTGTCCATTTTCAACTGCAGATAAATATTCTCTCGATATACCAATTTTTTGAGCTAATTGTAATTGGGTCATACCACATTGTTTTCTTAATTCTTTAATTCTGAACATTAATATCCCCCCATCCACAATAAGCATTGTACCATATAGTATCACATTAGTCAATAATTAAGTGATAAAAACAATCACAATAAATAAGAAATTATTTGCCTTTTTGTGTTTACGAATATTTGTCATTGTATTTCCTTTTAAATACACATATAATATGAATGAAATGTAATCTATAAGATTACATTATAATAATGATATGTAGGTGGTAATATGGATATAGGTGAAAAACTAAAAAAACTTCGAAAAGAAAGACACATGACTGCTGAAGAATTAGCAAAAATCGTTGGAATTTCACGTGAACATTTAAGTGGAATTGAAAACAATTTAAGACCCGTTTCACTTTCGACTTTAACAAAAATATGTGATGTCCTTGGTATAAGCCTCTATGATTTGTTTAGTCAGGATAACCCACAAGATATATTAACCAAAGAACAAAAAGAACTACTAAATGTAGCCCAAAATCTATCAGATGTTCAACTAAAATATTTAAATGCGTTTTTAAAAAGTTTATATAAGGATGTATAAATTAGGAAATAAAAAAAGACCTGCTTTTTTGCAGGTCCAATTTATATATTATATACTTATATGAAAAATCATATCAAATTTGTACTGATATTAACTATAAAAAGGCAAATATATTTACAAATCCACTGCTTAAAAGCATTATTAAGACAGCAGCAATTGTATTACCGATTAGTATGGCGGGAAAAGCCAGCTTAAATCGCATATCTAAAAGGGCAGCTGCTAAAGTACCACTCCATACTCCAGTCCCAGGCAGAGGAATAGCAACAAATAGTATAAGACCCCAAAAACCATACTTTTGTATCTTGCCACTCTTTCCAATGGAGCGCTTGGTAATCTTCTCTATTAATCTTCTAAAAAGCTTGGTCTTCTTTAAATAATTAAACAGTGGCCTTATACTAAACAAAAGTATAGGTACCGGTATCATACTGCCGATAAAACTTAGGATGGTCGAATGAATCGGAGACAATCCTAGGGCAATTCCGACCGGTATTGCCCCCCTAAGCTCTATAACAGGTAAAGCTGCCGTTAGCATTACCGTAAATTCCACTGATAAAAACTCAAGTAGTTGTTTTAAAAAAGACTCCATATACTTACTCCTTCAAAATCTTATGTATGATCCAAAATTATAGCAACAAACATATCAACTATACTTCCTTACTATATCACACATAGCGTCATATTTTTTGAGCATATCCTGAGCTAGTCTAATCTGACACCTTGCCCTGTCAAGATTATGATTTTCACGATGTATACGAAAATATTTATCCCCAGTTATATGATCTCCCAAAAAACGGGATGCAAGCTCTATTGTTATAACTATAGCACCAAGTGCCATGTTGTCAAGCTCATTTTTTGTAAGTATGTCCTTACATGCGCTTATAAAGCCCTTTGTAAATTCCTCATACTTTTCCATGTCCAATTTAACCTTTGACAGATCCTGCTCATCCTCTAGCGCAAACGTATGGCATCGCCAAAGTCATACATAGTAAGGCCTGGCATCACTGTATCAAGGTCTATAACGCAAAGGGGCTCAGATGTATCCCTATCCATAAGTATATTATTATATTTGGTATCATTATGAGTCACTCTAATGGGTAGTTCTCCCCTCTCCTGCATATCAACGAGCTTTGATGCCAGGGAATGATGCTCTTTAAAAAAGTCAATCTCATCTTCCAACCCCTTTACCCTTCCAAGTGGATCAAGCTCTACCATATCAAAAAATGCATCCAGCCTTTTTTTAGTATTATGAAAATCGGGTATTGTGTTGTACAGCCTATCCATCGGAAAATCCGATAACAGATACTGGAAACGTCCAAAGGCATATCCTGCACTGCTTAAAACCTTGGGATTCTCAACCGTCTCATAGGATATGGAATTCTCCACGAATTGGCATATTCTCCAATAACCTTCTTTGTAAATAGTATAATTTTTACCATCTTTATTATCCAAAAAGGTTATTATATCACAGTCAGTTTTATCCTGTTTAGAATGGAGATGAAGAGTAATTTCCTTGATATTATTCATCATCTTAACTGGCTCTTTAAAGACATAACCATTTATCCTTTGAAATATATACTCTTCGCATCTATTATCATCGGTTTCAAATTTCACCCGAAATGTATCATTGATATGACCATTTACATAAGGGATAACCTCTTTTATTTTTCCTTCCAAATTATAGTTTTTACTTACTCCATTTAATAAATCCATTATGTGACTGTCCATTTTTTACTCCCTTCCTTGCAATAATACTTATTTAATCATTTTCATATATAAACTTGTGTAGTATCTCCTTATTTTTCTCAAGATCCGGCACTAATACAGACATACCTCGGATCCTTTCCGATGTATATGTGTCATTATATGGCAGTCTCAATTGTTTTACACCATTATTTGCACATTCCAGTCCAGTATAACCAAGCTTCATTAGCTCATTTGCAGTAAAATTGGTTTCCACCTCAGGAAGTATTGTAGATAATACAGAGGGCAATTCCCATACCTCTATAGATGTCATCTCCTTTATCAATGCCTCAAGCACCCTTCTTTGCCTATCTGTCCTCTCGTAATCTGCATTTCCTACCTTCCGTATCCTAGAATATGCAACTGCCTGTCTGCCGTTTAATCTATGTACGCCTGGGCTCTCTATAAGAGCCGCCTTATTCTCATTTTTATTAAGGCCATTTAACCCTTGTATCAATCCGTTTAAATGGTTTATCTCATAGTCCTTTATCTCTATCTCCACTCCACCTAGTTTGTCTATCACCTTTTCAAGGCTGAAAAAATCTACAGTTACATATTTTTCTATATTCATATCAAAATCTTCATTTACAGTACGTATGGCAAGGGCTGGCCCACCAAATGCGTAGGCTGCATTTATACGATTATCTTCCCTCTCTGGTATGGGCACATACATATCACGCATGAGGGATGTAAGCTTTATGTTTTTGTGCTTTCCATCAAGGGTGGCTATCATTATGGAGTCGGATCTGGATTTTTGACCTTCTTCCCTACCATCTAAACCAAATAACAATACATTTACTACGCCTGTCACCTTTGGCTTTGGTGCATCTTCCTTTACCCCGAGATCCTTTGGAGTTAACACTACAGGCTTTACATCGGATTTTGTTTTGCCCTCATCAACCAATGGTACATGCTGTACTTTGTTTAATAGATTGTATGCCCATATTATCGTGGCACCTACCACAATGACCAATAAACACAAGATTATCACTAAAACCTTTGTGAATCTCTTCCCCTTACCCATATTTTTAACCTCTTATATTTATATTTTTTTAGTTTAGCTTATAATATTATATACTTTATTATATTCATACTCAACTACTTAGTGAGACATATTTATACAAACTACTAATTATCATCCATACATAACTTTCCCCTAATTATTGACTTATTGAAACATTCTTCAATTGGACGCTCTTGGTATACCAAAAAAAGCTAGTGAAATACTATCGAAATTCACTAGCCTTTTTTATTTCCTTTATCTCAATTATAGCTTTTTTAGCATATATACGTTTAAACTATCATCGTTCATTGTCGGTACATATTGCTTAAGTTGCTCTCCAGCATACCATACACCTGTACCATCAGGAATATATCCCCTCTTAACATACAGTCTTTGTGCTTGGCCATATCCAGAGTGTAATCCAACTCCCAATGAAACATACTCACTTTTTTCCCTTGCAATATTTTCTACTATATCCAGCATCAAACTACCTATCCCCAACCGCTGATATTTGATCAATACATTAAAATCTATGATCTCCGGAATTCCCTTATTGGCAAAAGGACCTTCGTTTGCTTGAGAAACTAATGTTACATATCCTGCAACCTCTCCATCTTTTTCTGCTACAATAACCCATCTTTCTCCGGCTTCCTGCTGATTATAGTATTTTCTGAATTGACTTGCAGGTTTAATCCATCCTTGTTTCTTAAATGCATTAGGAAAATCTTCTATATCCTGTTCATTTATAGATCGTATTATCAAATCTTCTTTACTATAATAGATCATAAATTCACCCTTTACTATTTATTCAGGCAATTTGACCCTACTTCTTACCATTGGTAAACAGCACCCAGAGAATACCTAGTCCCTACAGTAAAGATCCCTGGTATATACCTTGTCCTCTACATCCTTTATATCATCAGCCATCCTATTTGCAACGATTACATCACTGATCTGCTTAAACTCGTCCAAATCCCTTATAACCCTGGAATTGTAGAAGCTATCCTCTTCTAGTGTAGGCTCATATACCACTACCTCTATACCCTTTGCCTTGATACGTTTCATGACACCCTGAATAGATGACTGCCTGAAATTATCGGAATTTGTCTTCATAGTCAGTCTATATATACCCACAACCTTTGGATTTCGCTTTAAGATCATATTGGCTATATGGTCTTTTCTAGTCCTATTAGCATCAACTATTGCACCTATAATATTATTTGGTACATCTTTATAATTGGCCAGCAGCTGCTTAGTATCCTTAGGCAGACAGTATCCCCCATAGCCAAAGGATGGATTATTGTAGTGATTCCCAATACGTGGATCAAGACATACCCCTTCAATGATCTGCTTTGTATCTAGTCCCCTTATCTCTGCATAGGTATCAAGCTCATTAAAATAGGCAACCCTCATGGCAAGATAGGTATTTGCAAACAGCTTAATAGCTTCAGCTTCGGTTGGATTGGTGAATAAAATGGGGATGTCCTTCTTTATAGCCCCCTCAGCGAGTAGATCTGCAAACTTCCTTGCCCTCTCCGACTGCTCACCTACAACAATCCTTGAAGGATATAAATTATCATATAGTGCCTTACCCTCTCTTAAAAATTCAGGTGAGAAAATAATGTTTTCCGTTTCAAACTTCTTCTTTATCTTTTCTGTATAGCCCACCGGCACAGTGGATTTTATAACCATTATTGCATCTGGATTGATGGATAATACATTTGCAATAACAGCCTCAACAGTCCTAGTATTAAAATAGTCCTTTTCAGGATCATAATTGGTTGGTGTAGAGATGATAACATACTCCGCATCCTTATACGCCTTGTAATTATCCGTTGTTGCGGTTAAATTAAGCTTTTTATTTGCAAGATATTCTTCTATCTCCTTATCTATAATGGGAGATTTCCTATTGTTGATCATATCAACCTTTTCTTGAATTATATCAAGTGCTGTAACTTCGTTATGCTGGGCCAGAAGCACAGCATTTGACAGGCCAACATAACCTACTCCCGCTACTGTTATTTTCATTTCTACATTCTCTCCTTATGTTTATAATCATTAGACATTATCCATTTACTTAAGTATACCTTTTTTGACATATAAAAATCAAGGTTTCCAAAAATATTCTACTTAATAAATGTTAATATGTTGTAATATTCTCTTAGTCTTTAATTTTTTACTTTATAAAAACGCTTTTCTAACAATTTTCCATGCATTAGAGATAGCAACCCTAAATAATCTATCCGGTATCAATATTGCATTATCATTATTTTTAATAGAAGAAGTAGCGCACATGGCCGGATATACTTTTATTGGCTTAATATTACCTTTAATATTTACACAAAAATATGAATCTCCATTACCTTTAATCATTCCATAATTGTCTCCATACTGCAATTTTACGATAGTATCTATCTTATCTAAATATTTTTTTTGTTCCGTTTCGGAAAGCTCTGTTGCTATTTCTCCATCCCTTACCCATTTTAGTAATTGCAAACCTGCTTTTCTATCCAAATTTTCATGTACCGATTGATTCCAAAAATGTCTTATACAGTTTGGACATGAAGAATCACAATTACAAGATTTTAATCTTTTCTCAACATTATTCAGTACATTATCAATTAGATCTGCAACCCTGCTTGAATAACCGGCTCCACTTGAAAGGCTATCATATAAATAGACATCAGCATAAATACAATTTTCATCATAGCGAATTCTATAACCTGATTTCAAGTCACTAAACTCCACATCAAGCTCGTCACTAGCAGATAACGCTAAAGTTTCAGCAAGTGTCGTCAATGCAGGGATGACCCAGATATTTAAGTTTTGCTCTTCAATGTTTATTTTATCCTTTTCAAGTTTTAACTCTAAAACTAACATATCAGTTTTAAAATCATAACCTAAAAAAACAGTCTCCCTGTCGTGAGAACATGACTGATTGTCACTTTTACAAATTGGGATTCTATATGGCCGTTTTCTATTTCTTTTTTCAGTTTCTAAGCACTCTTCCGGATCTATAGCTCCACATTTAGTGCATAAATTAAACCCTTCCTCTTTAGGCCCTTTATTAATCATTATTATTTGTTGATCCGCTCTATTTTCCATTTTCATTAACCCGGTTTTGGATATTGATTCCATCTTACTTAAATCCTGCGGCATCGATGAATACGATGGTATACTTATAGCCGAATACTCCTGATTATCACGTGTCTCTGGTATATTCTTCCCTTCTCTAGCAGCAAACCCCCAAGGTTTAATCATAGTGTGTTCTTCTACTGTTGAACCACATAAAGGACATTTTAAATCATTACTTTCTAAACCAAACCATCCACAGTTCCTATTTTTACAACAATACACTTTTTTATTGTATTCCTTCATCTCAAGCCATGGCTCAGCAGCCTTATATTTAAACTCTTTATTATATTTTGTATAGTGATTATATATGCCTCCTGAAATATATGATTTTTTATTTACTACAATCATTCTCCCAGGGGCATATTCGCTTAAAGCTATATCTATTCTTCGTTCTGGGCTTTCTATTATATTTCCGTAGTTATCCTCTATATAGAAGTTAACTACATTTCTTGGGAAAGAATATGTCGGCAAAAATCCCTCAGTAAATAGCGTATTCAACAAAGTAACACTATTATCCTGTTCAACTTCATCCTTTCCGGTTTTAGGTGCATTTGTCCTCGTATATTTTATTGGATTATTGAGAACACTTTCACCTAATGCTTGTAATTCATTGATAAAACATTGCTTGTAATTCTCCCAATTAAAATCACTGGAATCTGGAATCAATATACTAGTACGTTTGGCTTCAATGGGTATCTTTATATTTAGCCATCTGATAAAATTTTCATAATTTTCCCGATCATCACGATTAAAAAAACTTATAGTATCAATATCATCAATACTTCTATCCATTTCTATAAAATATTCCTGCAAAAATATCATATTTAAATGTCTTTTAATAAGTTTATTGTTATTATAATCAATCCACGGTATCCTAGGGTCTCCTGAAATCATCTTCTCCGGTTTTTTATAATACCAAGAATCATGAGGACCATCCTCAGTATAAGTGACTATAGTTGATACCGCAGATCCCTTTCTACCTGCACGTCCTGCCCTTTGTTGATAATTTTCTCGCATAGGCGGAATATTTCTAAGTCCTACAGCTGTTAATGAACCAATATCTATACCTACTTCCATTGTAGTAGTACAACTTAAAACATCAATTGGTTCACTATCTTCTTCAAATACTATATTTCTAAATCTCATCTCATATTCCTCAGTTGTTGAGCGAATTTTTTGTCTTTGATCCTTATGGGATAATTGAGCAGTATGTTCCTCCGTTGTAATATTCTTTATAGCTGCACCATTTATCGCTTGAATAACTGGTTTCCTCCAAAAATCATATCTTTTTAATTCATCTCTTGATAATTTTCTTATATGTTTATCACTTCCACAATATATGCAACTGTCAAACAGGGTAAAAGTAGACGTCCCTGCACACCTATTGCATCTATACCAGATACTATCTTCATTTGTCTTCAAGGTTACTATTCCAGGTAATATATATCTTCTGTTATGATTTCGATCAGAATCATCACCTTGTTTGGTCATTAGGTGAAATTTTTGCGCAAGTATATTCATTTTTCCTTCGGAAATACCATTATTCTTAAGTATCTTCCTTAAAAACAGAGGAAGTTTAGCTTTTTCATCTACACCAAAACCAGCCCTGTCATATGGAAGAATACTAGCCCTGACGCTATCTTTTACTTCAGGAAATATTGCAATATCCTTTACTATTAAATCCTGTATCCAGACATTATATATATCCCTAATGGTTTTAATATCTATCTGAATTTGTTCCTCAATCATTTCTAAAGTTTCATCAATATCTTCCCCTTCGTCTCCACCTTCAACAAGAACTACTTGCCCTAGACATAGATTGTTAAATGATCTATAGCTATCACTTATATTTTTTAACAATAGTTGGTAAAACATTTCCGGCGGATTTCCAATTTTACCTTTCATGCTATTATATCTAATTTTTTGCTTATGAGCATATAGTTCGCAATAATTATGAAATTGAGATTTAAATGTATCTTTTTCATCTCCATAAAAAAAACTTACATTGTTATCATGTACCACTTTTAAAAACGCGTAGTACAACCATTCAATAGGCGCATTTCCCCTACCATATTCTTTTTCTAATAACTTGGCAGCAAGAAACAATGCTTGTCTCCCTGCATCTCCATCTGAAGCTATAGTTAAATCTCTAGCTAATGTAGCCGCACGTTGTCTACTATCAGAAAAAAGCAAAACCTTCTTTCCTTCATTTTTGAGCTTTTTGTTTCTTGAAGGCTGTGTCCATAGTTGTTCTGTAACAATATTTGCAAATGGTTCATTTCCTCTAGTTCTAAAAGGAGTTAATCTTGTTTTGTCCCTCCCACAATTTGGACAAGTATTGAAAGTATTATATTTTGTAGGAATTAGAACTTTTATAAAATTATCATTTTCTTCATATTTTTCATTATAATCAAACAACATTCCTGTTCTTGAATCAATATATCCTATTGCTGAAATTTGCTCTGCCTTCTTTTTATTCATATCTTTTTTAAAGATATCATTTCTGCCCTTTGGCACTATCCATAAATGTATCTCTTGTGGGTCATATAATAGCTTACTCTGCTCCTGCCATAAAAAATTATCAGGATCCTTATTATCCTTGAAAGCACGTATAAATAACGTCCCACATCGCCTATCACCGATTAATTCAAATACCCTAGCTCCACACTTCTTGCAGGTGAAACTCGGATTTTCATCTATATTACCTAATTTTATACCCATAACTTCGTGACTGCATGAGCAGCTTGGATTTAAACAGGCAAATATGCCGTTTAAACCTTTAAACAAAAGATGCACTCTAGATGGCAATAAAACTTTATTTCCCTTTGATTTTGCTAACGTCCCAAGTGAAATCAATATTTCAGTTGCCTTTTCAGCTTTAATCTGATCTGTACTTGTAAAAATACTGCTGGCTATTTTTCCAAATTCTACTCCATGACCACTGCATAACTTTATTAATTCCAACATAGGCGGATACTGGGATAAGTTATTATATAGATATTCGTAAATATTCCCACTTATCTGTCCCCAACTCAGTCCCTGTGACAATATCTCGATTTGAGATTTTACTTCATTATCGCTTCCCTGCAATCTGTCATAATCTAATTTTGTTAAAATTTCTATATCCTTGTCACTACCTTTACCATTCCCTTTGATATCCTCCATTTTACCTCGTATAATTGAAAAGCTGTTTTTATTTAAATCTTGTCCTGTCAATCCACAAGCAAATTCCACTATTTTATCATCGTTCCCATCCGGTACACTTGCACTAGTAAGTATGCATCTAAGTTTATCTCTTCCAATTTCCAGCTTATCCATAAGTCTCCTAATCAATAGTGAGACTTCTCCACCAGATGCTCCCCTATACATATGCGCCTCATCCATCACAAGTAGTAGCTTGTTTTCATCAGAACTATTTAACCAATTCCTTGTTTTATCCCAAAAGCACTGTTCAATAGGCCTCATCAACATAAATTCAAGCATACTATAATTTGTTATTAAAAGATCCGGACATATCTTCTGCATCTCTTTACGGGTAAATAATTCAGAATCATCTATTCCGGTGATTTGCTCTCCCTTTAAGAGTTTTTTTGCAAAAGCATTCAAATCTTTTGAAGGTATCCTTCCTATATTATATAACTCTTCAAATATTTCTTTTGGACAATTAATATAATTTTGCGATATTAATTTCCCCAAATCCTTATTTTTATCTGAATTATCCTCTCCGGCATAAGGAGTTCTACCAGTATACATTCCAAACCGTGGTCTTCTAATACAATCGTGGGATAAAAATTTTATAATATTCATAAATGCATCATCAGATTTACCAATAATTTTCCTAATTCTACCAAGCTGATCTGAAACCAGTGCATTCATAGGATATAATATCAAGGTTCTAACACCTTCTATTTCCCATGTATCTGGAGACAAGTGAGCCTCTCTGATCATTTCAGTCAATATCGGCCAAATAAAGCATTCAGTTTTTCCAGAGCCTGTCCCTGTGGTAATCAAGAGATCCTTTTCGCTGTAAAAATCCTCCAAAGCCTTTGCTTGGTGGTAAAACGGCTTGTTAAATACTCCCAGATTATTCTCCATAAGTAGATTTAGATATTTTCTTATATTATCCGGTAAGTATACACTGTCAAACCCATCTTCCATAATTTTATAACTCTGCGTTGCTTCTATATAGGGCTCCTGAAAAAGCACTCCCTTCCTAGTTAATAAATCTTTAGTTGCTTCAAGTAACAGTTCATTTTCAGCAAAATATTGTGCTTTTATGTAGTTTGACAACCTTTGTTTCAGTCTATCATGCGTTTCTCTAATTCCATATTCACTCACATCTTACATCCCCTTTAAATATCAATATATTCAATTTTAATACCTAGATTAGTTAGCAATTTTTCTACTTCATCCCATATAAAATTAGGTATAATTCTGTAATAAAAATCATTAAAAAATCTTCCAGGCCATGATGACATAAGTATGATTCTCATTTCAGGATTAGGTAATATACTATGACAATGTAATAATATATAATCATTATATTTTTTTGCTTTAAAAATCGCTGGTGTTTCATTATGACTATCAAGCATATACATTATTCTATATATTTCCTTTTCTTCATAATACCATTTATCAAGTCTAGCGCTATATATTTGATCTTTATCTCTGTTGACTAATAAATAGCCACCACCCACTTCTATACTTTTCAATAAAGATAAACCTCGTGCAAGTTTTCCCTTAATAAAATCTTGCCATACTTTGTTATAGAAAAGTCCTGTACCGGTTTTAAAGATTTTATATTTTCCGTCTAAATTAGCTTCTTTCCAAAGTACAGAATCCAAAAGAATATGATAATATTCACCATAGGTATAATTGGGCAAATTAAATATTTCCTTATAATTCTCAGAACATTTTGTATCTTGCATCCACCTCCCCAATCCAACTGATATTAATGTTTTATTAGAGTTTTGCCACTGTTCACCACCTAAGACAAGTTCGTTATTCTTGAAAGCAGCATTTCTAATTGGTGAATTAGTCAGCCTTCTTGCATCATTAAGTCTTGATAGTTCATAACAAAAAATTAAATTATCAATTATATTACTGGCAATAGTGCTACTTTGAATCTCAATTGACCCATTACCAAACCAAGTCTTAGAATGAGGAATTACCGTTAGCATTCCGTATGCAATTTGTGTTAATCTAGATTGAATGTGCATTATGTCTACATTATGGTAATTGCTATTTGCCGCTTCTTCATTTAAATCAGTGTATGATTCTCCCAATACCAAATTCCTTGCCCAAGCCGCTAATGCGGTATAGACTAGCCTGTTTCCATATTCCTCATTTGTTTCATCGCTATATTTTCCAATATTTAAATCAAATGATATTTGTTTTATTAGTGAATTATTCATTTAATGCACCTCTAACAATTTCTATCAAATTATCTCCCAGTTGATATTTTTGTATATTTTGTTCCAAATCAACTAGCATATTATTACATTTGCATATAAATATAAGTTCGGATCTTAAGTATCCTTCAAAAGCTATCTCTACATTTGATAGTTTTTTTGCATATGCAATAATATTGGCTCTCAATATTTCATATGGAATACTAAATTTCAAATCACGTATAAGCCTTTTAAGTACTTTGCGCTCATGCTTAAAATCATTTGATGAGCTAAATTCTTTTAATACTTTTTGCGCATCACTATTCTCATAATCCATTTTTTTACCCATTTCATATTCGCTTATCATAACAAGAGCAACTTGATTGAATAAATTATGTGGCATATATTTTATAGAATCTATATTTTCTGTTGATAGCAGTAAAAGCTTATTTGAAAATATCATCTGCGATTTTTCTCTTAACAATGGCATCAAGGAATTTTCATTCATTGTGCCAACAGCATCCTCAATTAAAACAACATTCGAGTCTGTCATATTGTAAACTTCTAGCAATTCTTTTGAGTTTGTATAACCATTTGGCAAAGTAATAATATATGGAGTTTCGCCGCTATATGCAGTACTAATTGCAGTGGCTATTTCTCTAGCCTTGTACCCACAAATTAGAGGTGTCATACCTGCTGCTAAAATTCCAACAATATAGTTTGCGACTTCATCAGCTATTTTCTTAACGCCTATATTTTCTAGATTGATTGCGATGTTTTCTGCAAAATCGTATATATTAACGCATTTTTTTATATGTGATGCTTTTTCATTCTTTTTAATGTATAAATCAGTATCCTGAGCTCCAGTATTTTGTACTTGTATAGGATTGTTAGAATTACATTTTAATAGTGAATCATATAAAGCCTTCTCAATTAGCTTTTTGTCAATGTTTTCAATAAATTCCTTTATGATATTCTTATATTCATCTATTTTAATCCCCAACCCTATTTTTTCATTCTCTAACATCTTAATATCATTGTTTAACATTACTTTTGACTTTTTTAACTCTTCACACTCTTTATCAAGAGAGCTTATTATATTCAATAATTGTTCATGCTCCAAATCCCACTTTTCCTGTGCAATGATACTATACTCATCATATTTTAGATCTATTTGTTTTGTTAGTTTTTCTATAGTTGAAATTTTTACCTTTATCTCATTTGTTAATTTAATATTTTTTTTATTCATATTTTCAACCTGAATATTTAAAGATTTTATCTTATCTTGTAAAATATCCATCTCTTTATTTTTTTGGATTTTAATTTCTTCTATTTGAGCACGTAGCAAATTAGAAGCCATTTTTTCATCAGAAATCTCCATGTTTTTAGCATATAATTTTTCTTTTATTTCTTTTGTTTTTTGAATCTGATTGTAAATCTCAAGCCTATATTCCTCTTCCATAGCCTTAATTTTATTTTGATACTCATTTTCCAACCTTTTAGATATTTCCTTTTCCGTCTTCTTTTTAATATCTATTGTTCTTATATATGCATCAATGTAATTGCTTTGCTCATTACTTATATTTTTACCCATTAGCTTAAAAAACAATTTTATATATTCTGGTTTCTTGTACTCCAGCTTCCATGTATCCAAAATCATATCTATTAATTTGTCAAAATTAACTATATCATTGTCTGATAAGACTTTTTCTAAAAATTTTTCATCTGAAGTCGTTTCAAAAATATGATCGTTAACCGCATTTATAGCCAAAGTCGTATTATATTTTACTTTATTTATAATATTTATATCATATCTCCTTATCCTATCAAAGTATATTTTAGGTAATCTGCCCATCAACCTCTTCGATTTAACATCTATTCTAAGTCCAGTAGTTACACCTGCAAATGCTTTTGGATACTTCTTAATGGGATCTAAAAGAGATTGCTTAGGAATCATATTTATCAACAAATATACTTCTTCATCAGTTAATTTATCCAGAAAATCATCTGATAACATAACCCCATTATTCATTAGATACTCCCCCTAAAGATTTAAAAATATCGTCCATATATTTTACAGCAGAAATGGGAATTGCATTAGTCTTTATCCAAGTTTCAAGCAATCTATATAATTGAACATTGCTTCTATTAATGTTTTGAGATAATAAGTACAGTAATTGAAAATAATGATTATCAGCATTAATAGTTGGACCATTACATCTATAAAGCTTCAAAAATTCTCCCTTCCAATCTATATTGCCAGATCCTTCTATCTTGTAATTTTTTCTTTTATATGTATATTTCTTTATTCCAAAGGCTCCACTGTTTATTAATAAATTAAAAATATAATCTACATTTTCGAAACATGCATTACTTGAATATATTACATAATCCTTATTAAGCACTGTAGCACAGAATGGGATGTTCGAACTTATATAAAGTTTTCCATCCTTAGGTGGTTTTATATTTGCATCACTAAAATCCACTTCTATATCATTTGAGTCCTTGATTACAATTTGCTGCTTTAATTGCTGTTTTTTAATTAAAGATGGATTATATGAAATATTATACTTTATCTCAGAACTAAATCGTTCATTTTCTTCGTCTGTTATAACAATTGATTTATTTGCATCTACCGTTAATGGTATAATACAATTTTTACCCTCAGTATGATCAATTTCAAACATTTTATTATATAGTATAAAATATAAATTCTCTTTTTTTGAATTATTAATATATAAAAAAAGAGCCTTACGTTTGTTAAATGTTATTTCATTTCCTTTAAATACTGCCGGAGGCCATAATGGCAATAGTTCACTTGATTTTTCTACCAGTCTATATCCCTTGCCTTCTATAAATCTTCTGGCTTCCTCAGTAAAACTATCTATGCTCATTTCATATACAGCAATAATTTGAGTTGTATATCCCTTTTTAAGAAATATTTCTCCTACTTGCTCAAAACTTATCCCTCTTACCTTTGGTGGATTATTATAAAACATAATTCTATATGTTTTTCCGACACTAATATCTGCTTTTAATGCAACCCTATATCCACCATCCTTATTGGAATGATATATATCGTTTTCTATGTCTACACCTCTAATGCCCCACAACCACTTTTGCCTGACATCTGTCAATGAAACTGCAGGTTTGCACTCTATGTAAATCCACTTTTCAATTGTATTAACAGGATAAAAATATAGTTCATCAACTGTATATACTTTTCTATCTATTTCTGATTGTGCCTTTGTATTTACATAAATTTTAGTTCCTGCTTGTTTCAATTGCTTAAAGCTTTCTTCACTAATTTGTGGGAAATAGGCTTTAAGTTGAAATCTTCCTTCGTTGCTACACAAATATAATGGGATTCCACCATTATTTATGTAAATAATATCTAATTTATTATCAATTCTTTTATATGATTTATCCTCATGGTATTCTGGACATGTCCTTTGTTGGGGTGTTCTATCGCGAATAGGTCTATGATAAAAACAAGCATTTAATCCATCACGAACAAGTACTGGTTCTAAACAATAAGGGCATTTATATGAAAATCCTTTTTTCCCTTTACTATAATGTATACGTTTGCCATTACTATCATTAGCATATTCCATATTTAACACCTGACTTTCTTGTTCTTATGATAATATACTTTTTTATTGCTGCATGCAGATAATATTCCAATCAAATATATACCTAGCTATAACCAGATATAATTTTTAATATTATGTCCCCATATTTTTCGGTTTTTACTTCTCCAAATCCTGAAACCTGCAACAATTCTTCCTTTGAATTTGGCATCTTATCTATTAAATCCATCATCTGTTTATCACTAAAAATATAATACGGCTTTATATTTTCTTCCCTGCTCCTCTGTAGCCTAAATTCCTTTAGCTGTTTTATCAGCTCAGCTTTATTATGTGTTTGTTTATCTGCATCCGATATATTCTTAAGGAGTAATTCATATTTCTTCGTATAGTCTGATTTATTAGGTGTATGCAGGGCCAAAAGTCCTTCTGCAAACTCTTTAATATCCCTATCATTAAGAGCCGGCTGCTTAGACTGTTGATAGACATTCTTGATGTATTTATTCAGTTGATCAGCCCTAATTACCATTTGTTTGACTTCCTTTTTGGCATATCTCGCATTCAATACAGTTTTAGGATTAGCCAATACCACAATAGATTTATAGTTTTCATCAAAGTATTTATCAAATAACATCTTAGAAAGCATATTCCCTTTGGATTCCCTTTTTATTTGCCTAAGTATCTCCAAGTGCCTTTGATTTTGAGTTATGGGAGAATAGATACCCTCTTTTATGCGTTTGCCATTAAGCTCATATTTTCTTATAAAATTGCCTTCACTATCAATATCAATATCACCTATAAGATTTTTACATTCTATAATAAACGTAATCTTTCTGGTTACAACTATATAATCAACTTGGGCCGATAGCCCATTTATTTCAAAATGCATATCATGCATTATATACATTTGCATACCACTGTTTTTTAACTCAAATGCTATATTCTTTTCACCTATTTCCCCCATTGACGCTAGTTTAATTTCCCTATCTATAATATATTTTGCTTTTCCCGATGCCTGCGTCTGCAACTCTTTTAGTCTACATAGAAACTGTATTGTATCACTATCCTCTTTTAGAAATACAGGCTTGTCAAAAGTATTAAGCAACCCCATCTTTCTCACTCCACTTGTTATACTCTTACTTCATTTATTACATTTCTCCATTTACAATAAAAATTTCGACATAAGTCCCATAAATTCCTTCTATATCCATAAAAAATTTTATAATAATCAGCAGTTCTTAATTGATTTATCGTGTCTTATAATTAAAAATAAGCCCTACATAAGTAGGGCCTAACAATCATATCCTTTTCCGTTATAAACCAATTTATATCTTGTCTTGCTCTGTACGGTATCCTATATCTCTGTTTCTCAATTTATAGGCTTCTTTAATAAGTTGATCTCCTTGAGTTTGAACATCCCCATTTTCCTATATATTCTTTACTTCATATCCATTAAAGCTGGTTTTTCCCAATATTCCTAAAATATGTATCCCTTTAGTATACAAACTCCTATCTTACATAGCATGCCCAAAGCTACTTGCCCATGAATATATAATACATATTATTCTCGTTCAAAAAGTTTTTTATTTGATCAGAATTAAATTGGGAAGCATTCTTTGAATAGGGTATACTTCTAACATCTACTATACAGTTAGTATATATATATAATTTTTTAATATATTATTTTTCTTTATCATTTCTATACCTTTTGCATAACATTCAAGTTATCTTATCCCATGAAACAATCTTATATCTATAAGCTTTTTCAGTTTCAATTTCTATAATATCATTTACATCCTTGCCTATTAACTCTTTCCCTAAAGGAGTATCTATTGATATTTTATGTTTGCTGACATTTTTGTTTTTCAATTCTACTAGATAAATTGTTATATGCTCTTTGTATTGAAAATCATATAGTTTGACTTTACAGTTAATATTTATTTTGTCTGATGGCTGATTTTTTTGATAGGCATTTTGAATATAATTATGTGCAATAGATGTTTTATTATCTCGTGAATTTTCATCCTTCTCTCTATAATACATACAAATAGTTGGACTATAGCATTTACACATATAATTTGGTGACTTATTACATTTACATATGTATTTATCAAAATAAATACATCTTTTCTTATAGCGTCTAGTATTTTCATCCCTATGAATATATTCTAAATGTGCCGGTACACCTTGCATATGTCTTACCCCATTTTCAATCTCTCCTCCTAAAGTTAAATTATTGACGATTATTCTTCCACTTGTATTATAAATTTCGGCAAAAGCTCCATAAGTTCCTTGTCTATCCACAAATAAATTTGCAAAGTCTAAATGACAAATAAATTTGCAAAGTCTGTCATAATTACTCATACCCATTTGGATTGTTTACTTGCCATCTCCATGCATCCTTGCACATATCATAAATATCCTTCTCTGCCTTCCATCCAAGCTCTCTATATGCCTTTGAGGGATCTGCATAGCAAGAAGCTATATCTCCCGCCCTTCTATCTGCCATAACATATGGGATCTCCTTCCCCGTAGCCTTTTCAAATGCCTTTACCACATCAAGTACGCTATACCCTATACCAGTGCCAAGATTATATGCATCTATCCCGTTAGATTCGATAACCTTTTGAAGTGCCTTTAGATGTCCCTTTGCTAAATCCACCACATGGATATAGTCCCTTATCCCAGTACCATCAGGAGTATCATAGTCATTGCCAAATATATTAAGCATTTTCCGCTTTCCTGCAGCCACCTGGGTTATATATGGCATCAAGTTGTTTGGAATCCCATTTGGATCCTCGCCAATCCTCCCACTTTCATGGGCACCTATAGGGTTAAAATATCTAAGCAAGGCTATGCTCCATGTACCATCGGATGCATATGTATCTCTTAAGATTTGTTCTATCATAATCTTGGTCCATCCATATGGATTAGTAGCACTAAGGGGTAAGTCTTCAGTAAGTGGCGATTCATTATCCATACCATAGACTGTAGCAGATGAGCTAAATACCATATTTTTAACGCCATACCTTTGCATAGCCTCACATAAAACCAATGTGCCTGTAATATTATTCTGATAGTACCTTAAAGGCTCTTCTACAGACTCCCCCACCGCCTTTAGCCCTGCAAAATGGATCACCGCTTCAATGTCATTTTCCTCAAAAACATTATACATGCCTTCCCGATTTAATATATCTAGTTTATAGAACTTTAGTATCTTTCCCGTTATCCCCTCTATGTGATCTATAGCCTTAATCTTGCTATTTGAAAGATTATCTACCACTATCACATCATACCCTGCATCTAAAAGCTCTACACAGGTATGACTTCCGATATATCCTGTACCTCCAGTTACCAATATGGACATATCTTACATCAACCTTTCTCTATTTTCTATTTGAAAACTTCTTTGAAATATAGGAGTAGGCTACCTTAAGCTCCCTCGCTCCAAATAGCCATAGTATACATATATAGATAATTCCTCCTAATATTACAGATAAAAATAGATGTACTCCCTTTTTATTAAATATCCAGATTACAATAAAAAATAGTATGGCGGTTATAATGAGCTTCCCTAACCCTTTAAGATCTACTATCTCACCAATACTACAGCGCATGGTTCTCTTCCACGATATTAGAAAGCATATAACGGAAGCTAAAAATGATAGGGAGGTAGCAAGGCTCAGTCCCCCTACATTTAGATGCTTAACCAACAAAAAATCAACCGTAATATTTACTAAAACAGCAATAGTCCCATTTATCATGGGAGTCCTTGTATCCTGCAAGGCATAAAATGCCTTGTTAAAAACCTCCCTTATTGCAAAGGGTAAGAAACCAAGGGATAGGAATACCAATGAAAAGGCAGTCAGTTCCACATCTTTTTTCACAAACTCACCACGTTCAAATACGATACTTACAATATCTCTGCTGTATAATATGGTGATTATTGTAATGGGCAGCATGATCATTGTGAATATATTTATGGAACCGGATATATACTTGTTTAGATCGTCATAATCATCCTTTGCACACAATTGGGAGAAAAAAGGATATATTACGGTTATAACACTTGATACAAATATACCCTGTACAAAACCTGTAAGGCGGCTGGAATAATTTATAGCAGATACACTTCCCTGCTCTAGACTTGATGCCAATGCCTTATCCACAACCGTATTTATCTGTCCTATGGCAGTACCTATGAGTACGGGGATTATAAGGAAGACTAATCTTTTTACATATGGATCCTTAAAGTCAAGCACCCTATTATAAGAGTATTTCCCTTTTATAAAGAATAACTGAATAAGGGCCTGTCCCATCGTACCTATGAGGGTAGCTATAGTTAAAGCATAAACCCCATAATATCTTGTGAAAAATATACAGCCTAGTATGACTGCAATATTATAAGGAAATCCTACCAATGCAGGGCCTAAAAAGCTTTCATTGGACTGCAATATACCTGTTAAAACCGCTGATATCATGTTGAATATGGCGCCTATAAACAGTATCCTGGTAATAACTACAGTCAAATCATATTTAGCCCCTGAAAAGCCAGGTGCTAAAAGATTTACAAGATTTGGGGAGAAGATTATACCCAAAATCAATAAAAAGCAGCATATAATGCTGATTATATTCAATAGATTGCTTGCAAAAGTATTGGCTGCCTTTTTCCCATCTACATTCATAAGCTGGGTATATAGAGGTATAAAGGTAGTAGATATACTAGCGCCAATGCTTGCAAATATCAAATTTGGGATACCAAGGGCCATAAAATAGGCATCCGCCTCCATCCCTGCACCAAAATATCTTGCAATTACCGTCTCACGAACAAACCCAAATACCTTGCTTACAAGGGTTATTATCATAAGTATTGTAGTTGTCTTTGCCATCTTTTTTGCTGAATTCATATACTAACCTCTTTTATCCATGTAATGTAATTATATTGCCCTTATTATAGCATATTTCTACTTATAAAATGTTTTACAAAATATTTATAATTGCTCCATTCATCCTTATCTAGTCTATACTTACAACATCTATATTTTTATAGCAAAGTTTTGGTAGAGTATCTTTTACATACATTTCATACTCGTCTTCTAATCTCGCTAATATTGCCTTTTCCATTCATATATCCCTCTCTAATATTACAGCTAAAAATGTATTTACTCCCTTTAAGTAATAAAATCTATACTGCAACAAACCCATTTATAAATGAAACCCCCATTAAGTTTTTAAATCTACTTTTAGAACATTTCCTGCAATATCTACTATCACATAATCTATTTACTATTTAAAAAGCATGATATATTTCTATTTCCTTACAATTTTCGCATTCGATAATAGTATGAACTTTTCCTTGTTTTCAATAAATTGATTATATATCTCTTGTGTAAGAAATCCAAAAATATTAGTATGTACATATGACTGAAGACCTTTTGCTATTCTTTCTCTTAAACCTTCATTAATTTGCAAATACGATTTATCGTCTCCTTTAAAGAGTAAATAACCTCTTTTCCAATTGGTGCTCATACTTCTTGCCAAATGGTTTGCTCTAATAACATTAATATCTTTTTCTAGTGTAATTGGATCCATTATTTTAGTAATACTACCACTTATAGTAATCTCGCTTAAAAATGGCCTTTGGAATATTAATACTGAATTTAACTTATCATTAAAATTTTCTAAAAGTACTTCTAACTTATCCTGACCAATTAATTCAGCTGATAAACTATGTTCAACTTCAACTAATATCCCCTCTTCAGAATTGTTACTAGGCAAAATAAAATACATTGGATTGCCTAAGTATATAATTGAAATGCTAGTATTTTTGAGTTCAATGTTTTGGCCTTCACTGGAATTCATAATAATCTTATTTAAAATATCTAAATCACCATGTCGTCCCTTCAATTTCCTCACCTCCCGGATATACTTATTAGACGTTCACCCATCATACACATAAATCCCAGGTTGCTATGTAATTAAGTAATTATGCTATCCTGTGATTCTATCGATGTCTATTTAATTTTACTTCTTATACACCATATCAAACCGCCACGCATCCCTAACCATCTCTCTAATACCTCGCCCAGCTTTCCAGCCTAGTTCCCTATCTGCCTTACTTACATCTGCGAAGGTTAGAGGCAATATTGGTAGGTATGCTGTCTACAATTTGAAAAGGGATCTTGCCACCTAAAGTTTAATTCGACAAAACTCGGGTGGTGCTCGGTACCCTTGCGAAGAAGCGAAGCAACCGAGCTTCTATCCCCCTAAAACAAAAGCGAGCTCCTTAAACTCGCTACCCACCAAATACACTAACAAACCCATGACTAAGTCCCATTATCAGAATACCAGCTACCAAGTTACCAAAAAATATAGCTGGAAAAGCCCATTTAAATCTCATATCAAGTAAAGCCACAGCTAGACTTCCGCTCCTTACACCTGTCCCTGGTAGTGGAATCGCAACGAATACCAACAACCCCCACGCGCCATATTTTTGGGTTTTTCCTGACTTATTAAGTGATTTATCTGTAAGTCTATGTACTAGCTTTCTAAATGTCTTCGTTCTCTTCATCCAATTAAATATAGGTCTTATTGTAAATAAAATAAAAGGCACAGGAATCATGCTACCTATAAAGCTTAGTATAGCAGCATGTAAAGGAGATAACCCTAATGAAATACCAACAGGAATAGCTCCTCTAAGTTCTATTATAGGTAATGCAGCTGTTAATAAAACAGTTAATTCAGTTGATAAGAAATTAAGTAGTTGTTGTATCATAAGTGTCCATCCAATCGTTTATTCTATAGTACCGTTCTCAAATCTCCAAGCATCTCTACACATAGCATTTAAATCACGTTTCGCGTTCCAATCTAATTCTCTCTCAGCCTTACTTGCATCTGCATAACAAGAAACTATATCGCCGAGTCTTCTATTATTAGATTGATATTATCAACCTCTTTGAGAGCTTGTACCGATCGTTCTTTTAGATTAATCTCTTTGTACCCAATTTCGACAAAAGTCGGGGAGTAAACGGTACCTTTGCGAGGAAGCGGAGCGACCGAACTTGCTATTCCAAATGTTATTAGATTAAATTATGTACCTTGTACCGTCGGCTCTTCTTACCCTATTCTTTAAAATTATCTATAAATTCATAAGCAGTGCTTGTAACCATAAACAATTCACCTTTATCTTTTTTTGCTTTAATAAAGTTATTATTCACTAATTCCTCTAAATATCCTTCCCATTTAGCTTCTAATCTAGAATCTGTAGAAATATCATAATTCTTGTTATTAACTTGTATGTATTTTCCAGATAATGTCTCAACAAATAATATTGTTCTAGTTTTAGAGCTACAGGCTTCGGTTAAAATCTTTAAAGCTCCATCGCTTATTACATTTTTATTTATTTCTTTATTGACTATATTATTTAGAAATCTATCCCTAATTTCTTCCCATCGAGTACTGGGTAAATCTCCTAAATCAAATTCTTTAATTAGCAATTCTTTTAATTGGTGTAATTTTTCTTTAGATTCTCTTTTATCACCATCAAGTTTTAAGGCTATTTTTCTTGGGTTGATTGCACCCTGAATTTCCTGAAATTCAAAATCTGGTAACAATATAGTAGTATAATTATTTTGTAATATCCATGCTGCACCCATTTCATTTAAACAAGCGATACTATCATAGTAGTTTTTTGATAATACAAATATTATATGAAGATTATACCTTTGAAACTGTACTTTTAAGAAATCATAAATATCCTCTCCCAATGGTATTCCATATCCAGGTATAGAAGAACAAAATAGTTGTCCTGCCCTTAAACCTATACTTTCTAAAAGCTTAACTATTTCTTCAACATAATCTATATCTTTGTTGGAATGACTTATAAATGTTTTTGTTTTTTTATGTAACTTTTCATTTATTATCATATTATTTTGAACATCATTTTCTTTTGGAAAATATTTATCTATGTTTTTTTCTAAGACCATTAAATTTCCTCTTAATTCTTTAAATAAAATTTCATCTCTCCAACCGATAAAATCTTTCTCCAATAAAATAATTATTTTATTTATAAATTCATCATTTGTTGTTTTGTAAATATCACTAAGTTCATATATTAATTCTTGTTTCCAGTTAATAAACTCAGGTTTATTATAGATAATATTTCTAGAAAAACCACTTGCCTTAGAAAAATAGAAATATGACTGAATTTCATCGGTCTTTCTTAGTAAATTTAATAGATTTTCCTTCATTGACTCCACCTCATATTTTGGGGTATCTATTATTTCATTTATACAAATAATATGCATGTCCTAATTGTATAATGCATTCATAACATTCCATAAGTTATTAAGTTAAGTGACTGGCACCGTATCTTTTTCAAATTGAAAGGCATAGCACTCTCAATTCTATACCTATTAGATACTTGTCAACGTTGTCTTAATCCAGTTATTATATTCACTGTTCCTTTGATTCATTTTTTCTTGAGTCATTACAGAATTAGGTGATGTATTTGGATTTATTACAACTACAGTTTCTTGAATTGCATAAACTTTATAGTTTTCGCTTAATATTCTATATTGAGACCTACACCACTCAAATAGACAGTTAAGCATATCAAAATCAGTATTATTGGGTGGTGGTGCATGAAATTCCAATATTGGACATCTTGGTATATTATCTAGTTCATCTGCTTTTCTAATTCTATTAACAACTTGTAAATTTCCGATGAATGCACTATCATTAATAGTATGATGTATAGCTTGCATTAAATCTGGTTCATTAAATTTTACATACCTATCTAGTATTTTGTTTCCTCTTTCATAAAGGTCTGGTTTCAAGTTGTCTATATAATTAAACCAATTTTGTCTTTGCGTAACATTAGGAAACCCTTCCAAGTCTAATTGTGTGTATATTTTATGAATATTTTCTGGGGTAAAAATTTCATTAATTAAAAGCTTCTTTTCAAGTACTACTGATTATACATACATCTCTTGCCAAAGTGAAATAAGTCGAGATACAAAAAGTTGGACATTTCTATACATAGCAAGCTTTAATGGCAAATTATCTTCCTCAATTTGCTTTTTAAGAATATTATCGATAACTGTTATTGTAGAAATAGAAGCAATAAAACCAGATAAAAGATTCACCCATAAATCTTCAAGCAAAATTTCATCTGCAAAACAGAGCCATAGTATCAAAAACAATATAGAAAATTCTATAGTAATCAAAAGAGCACTATTTTTGTATTTGTCAACCGAAAACTGTACCATATTTCAATCGAAAACTGGGTCTAAATTGCAATATTAAATGCAACACTTTTTGAGAAAATCATACTTATCCATTTACTTCCTCTTGTCAAGGGGAGGGTGGAGATTTTCGAGTGTATACGAGAAAATACTACCCAACCTTGACAAC
>NZ_RXHQ01000024.1 GCF_004138105.1 Xylanivirga thermophila
GTGTTAATGGTGTAGATAAAACTATAATACCAAACAGTCATCTGAATATATGGGAACTGTAACTTTAAGTAAAAATATCCCAGGATGTTATCTATTCTTCTTTTCCCTACAGTAAATTGACGCTATCAATTAGATAAATTAGCTTGACAAAAAATTCGAACTAGAATATACTAAAACTTAGGTAATCGTTAACCTAAAATTAAGTAAATGGAGGTAAGAATATGAGGTCAAAAAAAATAATTGCATGTCTTTTGGTGGGTCTGCTTTCTTTGACATTATTTGTTGGATGTTCAGATGACTCTAAAAAAGAAGTTGGGAGTTCAGAGCAACAATCTAAAGTTGAGGAAGATAGTGAAAAGGATTCTAAATTATCAGGATCTATTACAGTATTGACTCATAGAACGGATATGACCGAAATTTTTGATGGTTATAAAGAAAAATTTCAGTCAGAGCATCCCGGTACAAAGATTGAGTTTGAGTCAATCACTGATTATCAGGGTACATTATCTACTAGGATGGCCACAAATGATTATGGTGATGTTCTTATGATGCCAGACAATATCACAAAAAATCAGTTTGCAGATTTTTATGAGCCATTAGGGACTGAAGATGAGCTTAAAGAGGAATTTAACTTCTTAGATAATTTCAATGTTGATGGTACTATTTATGGTTTATCAACAGGTGCAAATGCAAATGGTTTTGTCTACAACGAGAAAGTATTGAAAGATGCTGGTGTAGATGAAGTTCCGACTACTATAGAAGAATTTAATGATATGCTTAAAGCAATAAAAGAGAATACAGATGCAATCCCATATTATACTAACTATGTAGCTGATTGGGCACTTACAAACTTTTCTAATGCTTTACAGATTGGTTTATCTGGTGATCCAGATTATATGAATAAGATGATTTATAATAAGAATGAGTTTACAGAAGGTTCGGCTACTTATACTTCGCTCAAAATATTATATGATATAGTAGCAAATGGGTATTGTGAAGAAGATCCTATTACTTGTGACTGGGAGTATTCAAAACAGGCAATGGCTGATGGTAAAATTGGAGTGATGTGTCTTGGTACTTGGGCGGTTGGTCAAATACAAGATCTATCTGATAATCCTGAAAACATTAAATTTATGCCAGTACCTGTCCGTCATGATGGGAAGGCATTAGTTCAGATTGGGTCAGACTATGGTATGGGTGTTAGCAAGCATAGCAAAAATATTGAACTTGCAAAAGAATTTGTAAAGTTCTTCGTCAGGGAATATCCAAACGATTCCAATATGATCTCCTCAATAGTAGGATCTGAACTACCTGATTATCTAAGTGGCACTGATAATATTGAGTTAGTAGAGCCAGTTATGGGAACTACTAAGCAGGCAGAAGATATGGACAAAGTACAAAAAGAGGCTTTGATCAATATCTATGATGGTACTTGGGTTCAAACTATAATTGAAATAGGTTTGGATAATAGCGATTTAACTTTTGATGACTACATGAAGCAGTTGAATGATAATTGGTCAAAAGGCATTGATTCCTTAGAATAAATATCTAAGATACTAAGAAGGGCGGCAAAATATCAACTGTTGAGGGATCTTTTGTCGCTCTTCAACTATAATTACAAAAAAGGGGTGTCTTTAATGGATATGGAGTCAAGTAGAAGACGATTTTCATTTTCGTCTTTGCCCTATAAAAAACAAAAAATAGTGATTACGATCGCTTTTCTATTTATACCAGTTTTATTGTTAACAGTATTTACATATCTCCCCGCGTTTTCTATGGTTAGTTATAGTTTTACGGATTGGGATGGAATTAGTCTGGAGAAGAATTTTGTCGGCTTAAAAAACTATAAGACCGTCTTTAGCGATGCTAAATATTTTGAGCCATTTATAGTAAGCATTTATTATTTTATAGCTTCTTTTATACAGGTTGGTTTAGCTGTAGTGATTGCCTATTTAATAAGTTTTGACCTTTGGGGGAAAAACTTCTTTAAAGGGGTTTATTTCTTTCCTTCTTTGATAAATAGTGTGGCAATAAGTTTTATATTCATTTTCTTTTTTCAACCTGGTAATACTCTAGATACCGTACTAAGTTTTTTAGGCTTAGATGGACTTATTCAATACTGGTTACGAGATCCTAAATGGATAAATATTTCGTTATCATTTGTTTCTGTCTGGAGATATATGGGATATAATATTGTAATGTTTTCTGCTGCTATGCAGTCTATATCGCCTGAAATAATAGAAGCAGCGAAGGTAGATGGTGCTAATAAATACCAACAATTTAGGCATATAATTATTCCTGGCATATCAACCATACTTGGTTTGCAACTTTTCTTAGCTATTACTGGCGCACTATCAGTTTTTGAAATTCCATATATTATGACTGGTGGCGGTAATGGGAGCATGACTTTTGTAATTCAAACTGTGAATTATGCATTCAAAAATCATAGAGTAGGTCTTGCGTCTGCACTAGGAATAATTTTACTTGCAATTTGTATTTTAGCTGCAGTTGTGCAAAAAGTCGTTTCTAAAAAGATAAAAGGGAGGGAGAGAATATGAGTCAGATGGGAAAAAATAAAAAGATTAGTTCTAAGGATATCGCATGTGGCATTATTAAATATGCAGTACTTATTTTTTTAGTATTGGTGGTCTTGATTCCTGTTGTGACCATATTCTTTGCTGCCTTTAAGACACGAGATGAATATATGTCTACTAGTGTATTGGAATTACCTAAAAACTTTTTAAATTTTGAAAACTTTAAAACTGTGTTTATTAAAGGTAAGATGTTAAATGGTTTTAAGAACACAATTATTATAATGGCATTTTCTTTGGCTGGATCTATATTATGTGGATCTATGGCAGCGTTTATTTTTAGCAGATTTAAGTCTAAGATTAGCTCCTTTGTAAATGGATTGTTTTTAATTGCTGTTATGATACCATCTATAACTACGCAGGTTGCAACATTTCAAATTGTGCATGCTTTAGGGTTATTTAATACAAGATTGGCGCCGATTGTATTGTACTTAGGGACAGATATTATGTCCATATATATATTCTTACAATTTTTAGATAATATTTCTGAGTCATTGGATGAGTCTGCTATTATTGATGGGGCAAATTATTTGCAAATTTTTTTCGAAATTATATTTCCACTTTTGTCACCTGCAGCTGTGACTGTTTTAATTACAAAGGGTATAGGTATATATAATGATTTTTACATACCTTTTTTATATACACCAAAGGACAGTTTACTTACGGTATCTACTACTCTGTTTAAGTTTAAAGGTCCTTATGGGGCAAATTGGCAGATTATTTCAGCCGGGGTTATTGTTATTATTATTCCTACTTTGGTTGTTTTTATAGCTTTGCAAAAGTATATTTACAATGGTTTAGTTGTAGGGTCTGTAAAAGAATAGGAGTTAAAATCGGTTTGGAGGTTTAGATAATATGAGTAAAATAATCGGGAGTATTCTACCAAACATCCCTTGGCAAGAAAAGCCTATTGGATTAAATCAGCCGATTTGGCGTCATAAGGGGAATCCAATTATAGGACGTAACCCTATTGAAGGAGTAGCAAGAATCTTTAATAGTGCTGTAATTTCTTTTGAAGATGAGTTTATTGGTGTGTTTCGCGGAGAGACAATAAATGGGAAACCTCATCTCTATTTAGGTCATAGCTCTGATGCTATTAATTGGACATTTGATAAGGAAAAAATACATTTTATCGATGAACAGGGTATCCCATATCAACCACTTTATGCCTATGACCCTAGATTGATAAAAATAGAGGATAGCTATTATATTATCTGGTGTGGGGACTTTGATGGTGCATCTATAGGTCTAGCAAGGACGGAAGATTTTAAAACCTTTATAAGATTAGAAAATCCTTTTTTGCCATTTAATCGTAATAGTGTACTATTTCCAAGAAAAATTAATGGAAAATATGTGATGTTGTCTCGTCCAAGTGATAGTGGGCATACACCATTTGGTGATATTATGTTGAGTAAAAGTCCGGACTTAAAATATTGGGGAGAGCATCGTATTGTAATGCAAAAAGGCGGTAAAGGTTGGTGGCAATCGATAAAAATCGGCTGTGGACCTGCACCAATTGAAACAGATGAAGGATGGTTGATTTTTTATCATGGAGTAACAGGAACTTGTAATGGTTATGTCTATTCCATGGGGGCAGCGATTCTCGACATTGATAATCCAGCAATTGTAAAATATCGTTCGGGGAGTTTAATGCTTACGCCGGAAGAATGGTATGAAGAACGGGGTTTTGTTCCAAATGTAATATTCCCATGCGCAACATTATATGATTCTGCAACTGGGCGAATTGCAATTTATTATGGAGCAGCAGATACCTATGTATCTTTAGCCTATACTACAATTGATGATACAATTAAATTTATTAAAGTACACAATGAGCTGATTGGATTGGATGGTACTGATGGAAGAATATAAAATGGTAGATAAAAAGCTATATGCATGTCAAACCGAGCATTTAAAGGATTATAGAGGCATTGGAGATGCTCCTAAGGATTATGATGAATACTGGAAAAGAGCAAAGGCAGATTTAGATAAAGTTTCTTTAGAATATGAATTAGTAAAAAGCGATTTTAACGCAAAAAGTTGCGAGGCTTATGATCTATATTTTACCGGTGTAGGTGGAGCAAAGATACATTGTCAGTTTTTAAAGCCTAAAAATATTCAAGGTAAAATACCAGCAATTGTACAATTCCATGGCTATTGGGTAAACAGTGGAGAATGGTTTGGAAAGCTGGGTTATATATCAGAGGGATTTTGTGTCCTTGCTATGGATGTTCGTGGGCAAGGAGGTACAAGTATTGATAATGGTATATATAAAGGTAATACCCAAAGTGGGCATATTATACGAGGTTTAGAAAGTGAAAACCCAGATAATTTGTTCTATCGCAATGTATTTTTGGATACTGCCCAATGCGTACGTATTTTAATGAGCATGGATTTTGTAGATGAAAACAACATCTTTGCGACAGGCGCTTCTCAAGGAGGAGCTTTGGCTATTGCCTGTGCTAGCTTAGTTCCACAATTGAAGGCTGCAGCAGTTATGTATCCGTTTTTATGTGATTTTAGAGGTATCTATAAAAATAATTTTAGTTGTCCCAGTTATGAAGAGATTACATGGTATTTTCGGCAGCGCGACCCCATGCATTTGCGCGAGGAGTTCTTTTTTGAGCGTTTGGGATATATAGATTTAAAAAATCGAGTGAAGGATATTAGGTGTGATGTGCTTTGGATGACTGCATTAATGGATAATGTATGTCCGCCTTTTTCACAAATGGCAGCATATAATGGGATTACTTCTGATAAGAGCATTGTTTATTTTCCTGAGTATTCCCATGAATGGCTTCCATATTCTGGGGATTTAATCTTGAGCTATTTTTTAGAGCGATTGAATGCATGGAAAGGTAAAGATTAGGGATTATAGGGGCAGCTTCGTAGTTGTCCCCTTTTTATATTAATAATTCAAAGGCGAAAGGAGATGCTTATGGAGAGATTGAATTTATTGCGTAATGAAATGGAGGTAGAACTCCTTAATCATATTATGCCTTTTTGGAGTCGACTTAGAGACCCACGAGGAGGCTTTTATGGATATGTAGATTTTGATTTGCATATAGACAAAAATGCGAACAAGGGAGTAATTCTAAATAGCCGTATTCTATGGTTTTACTCTAATATATATTTAATTACAGGGCAGAAAGAGGCATTGAAATTAGCAGATCATGCATTTGATTTTTTGATAAAATATTGTATAGACGAGAAATATGGCGGAGTTTATTGGATGTTAAATATGGATGGAATCCCTTGTGATGAGATGAAACATACATATAATCAGGCTTTTGCCATCTATGGGTTGTCTTCCTATTATGCTGCATCTAAAAATTCAAGTGCATTAGAACTTGCCAATCAGATTTTTAATATAATTGAAACTAGATGCATAGATGATTGTGGATATGTAGAGGCATTTGATCGTAAGTGGAAACCTATTGATAATGAAAAGCTATCTGAAGATGGGTTTCATGCTGCTAAAACTATGAACACTTTGCTTCATATTATTGAGGCATATACTGAACTCTATCGTATATCTAATGACAACCATGTAGGAGAATGCTTAACGAATGCTGTGGAACAATGTTTAAATAAGGTATATAATCCGCAAACTCATATTTTAGGTGTTTACTTTGACAAAAAGATGAACTCTATTGCGGATGTATATTCATATGGACATGATATTGAGGCTTCGTGGTTGTTAGATCGTGCGTGCGAGCTGTTAGACAATGAACAATTAACTGCTAAAATTGAGCTGATGACATTGGAAATGGCAGATAAAGTGCTTCAATATGCTTATAAAGATGGTGCATTGAATAACCAGAGTATTAATGGTATTGTCGATACAACTCGTATATGGTGGGTACAAGCAGAAAGTGTTGTGGGATTTCTAAATGCCTATCAGAAGACCAAAGATGAAGCCTATTTAGATATTACGGTATCTTTATGGAAGTATATAAAGACATATATTATCGATAAACGTGAGGGCTCTGAGTGGTATTGGGATGTTAATGATAATGGAGAACCAGTGAACAAAAGACCTATTGTAGAACCATGGAAGTGTCCATATCATAATGGTAGAATGTGTATGGAGGTAATGAAACGATATGAAAAAATTCGAACAGATCTATAAAAGAGAAATTGAAAAGCATGAGAAACTTCTTATCAGAAATAATGAGAAAATAGAAGAGTATAATGGAATATATGATCGTTGGAAATATCCTGTAATTACACGCAAACACACACCACTTTTCTGGAAATATGATTTAAATCCGAAAACGAATCCTTATTTTATGGAACGATTAGGAATAAACGCAACGCTTAATGCCGGCGCAATTGAATTAAACAATAAATTTTGTTTAGTGGTGCGTGTAGAAGGTAATGATAGAAAATCTTTTTTTGCAGTAGCAGAAAGTGATACAGGTGTCGATAACTTCCGGTTTTGGGATTATCCTATAGTTCTACCAGATACTGAACTGGATGAGGTAAATGTATATGATATGCGTCTTACGAAGCATGAAGATGGTTGGATTTATGGTGTATTCTGTTCTGAGAGTAAAGACACTGCAAGTACAGATATTTCTTCGGCGATAGCAGAAGCTGGAATTGTACGAACTAAGGACCTTAAGAATTGGGAACGTTTACCCAATCTAAAAACTAGGTCGCCTCAACAGCGCAATGTAGTTCTTCATCCTGAATTTATAGAAGGAAGGTATGGTTTTTATACCCGGCCACAGGATGATTTTATACAGGCAGGCTCTGGTGGAGGTATATGCTTTGGCTTATGTGATGATATAAAAAATCCCGTTATAGAATCAGAAGAGATAGTTATAAGTCCAAGGCAATATCACACCATAGCAGAGATAAAAAATGGTGCAGGTATTGTACCTATCAAAACTCCAAAGGGTTGGATTCATATTGCGCATGGAGTTCGAAATACAGCGGCAGGGCTTCGGTACGTACTTTATGTATTTGCAACTGATTTAAATGATCCGTCTAGATTAATCGCTGCACCATCTGGCTTGTTTTTAGCACCACATGGTGAGGAACGGATAGGAGATGTCTCTAATGTGGTTTTTAGCAATGGTGCCATTGTACGTGAGAATGGTGATGTATATATATACTATGCTTCGTCGGATACTCGTATTCATGTTGCTACTACTACCATTGATCGTTTAATGGATTATACTTTTAATACGCCACAAGATCCTCTGCGCTCATCAGATTGTGTAAAGCAGCGATGTGAGTTGATTTCAAAAAATTTGGAGTATTTAAAAAATAAAACTTCTTATAAATAGAATAGATGCTTTATTGGAAAAGGATATCGCCCCTTATGTTACTTTATTTCATTGGGATTTGCCTTACGAACTCTTTAAACATGGGGGGTGGCTAAATCCTGACAGTCCAAAATGGTTTGCAGACTATGCTGAAATTGTGGCAAAAAAACTTGGTGATAGGGCAAAGTATTTTATTATATTTAATGAGTCACAGTGCTTTATAGGCTTAGTATATGTTACCGGAGTACATGCCCCAGGAAATATCATGTCAAAGAGGTCAAATTTGCAAATAGCACATAATGTGATGCTTGCACATGATCATTGTTGGATAATTTTGAATGGACTAATGGATATTCTGAACGGTTTGGATTGGTATATGTAGATTATGAGACTAAAAGAAGAATTATTAAAGATTCTAGATATTAGTATCAAAAACTGATAAAAGCAAAGGGTGAAATTTTGAGGTAGTATATAAAAATATGATAGTGAACATTTGTACATAGATAAGTATGACGTTAACCATTACCTTTGTACTATTTAAGTAGTTATGGAATTTGGTGGATGCATATAATATTGACAAGTAAAAATAAAGCACGTATAATTATTTTATAACCTAAACGTTTAGGTTATAAAATAATTATACGAAGTTTTAGCGGGTTTGTCAAACATTTATCAGCTTGATTGATAATATAGCTTATACGAAGGTTAACAACTCTAAAGCTTTGAACTGGCTTTATTAAAATGCAGCTAGAGTAAAAATTCTATCTGAGTTAATATTGGCTTTAAAGATTTAGATTTAAAAATAGGAAGTGATATAATGAAACAAAATGTTACAATGAAAGACATTGCAGATAGAATAGGTGTAAGCAATGTAACTGTATCCAAGGCTTTAAATGATAGAGAAGGAGTTAGCGAAGAACTTAGAACTAAAATTAAATATATAGCTAATGAAATGGGATATAGATATAATACAGCTGCAAAATCCATTAAAAAAGGTTATTCGTATAATATAGGTATAGTAGTAGCTGAAAGGTTTACAGATGATCTACAATCATTTTACTTAAAATTTTATCAAAATATTTGTAAAGCTTTAGAAGAATATGGATATCTAGGTATGCTTCATATATTAAGCTATAATGAAGAAAAAAACTTGCAATTGCCTAAAATGTATAATGAAATGAAAATAGATGGCTTAATCATACTAGGACAGATTAGTAAATCGTATATAGAAATTTTGAAAGATATAGAAATACCTACAATTTTTCTGGACTTTTATGATGAGCATAATAATTTTGATTCTGTAATTGCAGATAACTTTTATAGTTCCTATGATATAACAAATTATTTAATAAGCAATGGTCATAAAAACATTGCATTTGTAGGGAATATATATTCAACTAGCAGCATACAAGACAGATTTTTAGGGTATTATAAGTCTTTATTGGAGCACGGGATATATTTAAGGGAGGATTATATTGTAAATGATCGTGATAAGGATGGAAAGCTCATTGACTTAGTAATGCCTAGTGATATGCCAACAGCTTTTGTATGTAATTGCGATAGGGTAGCATATAATCTAATAAACCAATTAAAAAAGTTAGGTTACATAGTACCGGATGATTGCTCAGTGGTGGGTTTTGATAATGATATTTTTTCTATGCTATCTAATCCTAAATTGACAACTGTAGAAACTAATATGGAGGAAATGTCTCGAAATGCCACTAAATTCATTATGCGGAAGATTGAAAATCCGGATCGGGAAAATGATAGGGTATTGGTTAAAGGGAAAATCGTATATAGGGATTCAGTCAAAAAAATACGATAGTTTCTTATTTAACAATTTTAATATTGTTTTTAACAAGAAATATTAAAATTTAATACCCTAAATTGATTATACAGAGAGGAGATACAAATATGGATAAAGGTGTATTAGGTACGAATATGGTGACTCAAATAGGTATAATAGTAAAGGATATAAAGGAAACGTCTAAAAAATATGCCCAGTTTTTGGGTCTGCCTCAACCTGAGATTATATTAACAGATACCATTGATAAAACTAAGGCCACGTATAAGGGGGAGCCGTGTGTTGCAAGGGCATATCTTGCTTTCTTTAAGGTCGGAGAGTTATTAGAGATTGAATTAATTCAACCTGATGAACATCCTTCAACTTGGAGGGAATTTTTGGATAATAAGGGGGAAGGTATACATCATATAGCATTTAATATAAAGGACACAGGTGATAAGATCAAAAAACTGCAAGATATGGATATGCCACTACTTCAAAAAGGTGAGTATGAAGGTGGACGATATGCATATATAGATGCGTTAAAAGACTTAAAGGTAATTATTGAAACGCTGGAGAATGACTAAAATGTCTTTACTTAGGCCAAAAATACAGTTGATAAATTCATCTTTTAGGAGAGCGCGTATAATGCTCTCCTAAATATATATTATTAGGATATTAAAGAGTGATAGTACTTCCATGCTTTTAGTAGATATGATGCTTTATTTTAATTTTTTGGAAATATTTGACCTGATTCATATTTTTTTAGCCAAACTTGGATAGAAGTTATTTTGACAAATATTTAAAGTAAGTATATACTAGATTATAGGTAAACGTTAACTTGATTTATTTCGATTCTATGTAAAATCTATAATAACAAAAATTGTTGTAAAGATTAAGCTTTTCCTGCTATAATGAGCTCAGTTCAAGATGTTTAAACATTAAAAAAAGATAGGAAATTATTATATTTTTTAATTTAAATAATATACATATTAATATAACACAAAAATAATTTTAAACTAAATCATAAATATTTGGCCCAGCTGATTTGTTAATTTTAGCTTCATCATTTTTCTTAATACAAATTTTATTAGAAGGTAAAATAATGGAGCTATATAATAAAAAAAGGGGGCAACATTAAATGAAAAGGTCATTAAGCAAAATGTTAGCCGTGTTTATTGCTGTTATGTTACTGACTTCTGTTTTAACTGCGTGTGGTGATGGAGATAAAAAAGTAGACGAACAAACTCCATCCAATTCTGAAAATGTAGAGCAAGAAGACAAAAGCAATGAAGAAGATGGCCAGGAATCAGAGCAAGAAGAATCTAGTGCAGAATCTGGTCAAACACCTCGAAATGAGACTCTCTATTTTTCTGGTCAGCAATGGGGTGCTGTTAATGATTTTAATCCATTATCGTCTAATTCTAACAATGCAATGATGAATGCACAAAATGATGCTGCTCGTACTCTAGTATGGGAAACTCTATTTATGTATAATCAACTCGATGGAGAATTATATCCACTTCTAGCCAAAGAATATAAACAAGAAGATAAGGTATTTACAGTTAAGATGAATGCAGATGCAAAATGGAGCGATGGAACTCCTTTAACTGCAAAAGATGTTAAATTCACATTTGAAGTTCACAGAGATATGAAAACTGGTCAGGCTTCAATGTGGGACTATATTGAGTCGGTAGAAGCGCCAGATGATGAAACAGTTGTTATTACAGCCAATTCTGAAAACTATAACCCACTTAAAATCTTAGAAGTCTTGCCGAAGATGTATATCCTTCCGGAACATCAGATGACAAAACTTATAGAAAAAAATGATAAGGATCCAGACAAGGTAAAGACAGATAAAAACGAGGATTTTATAGGCTCTGGTCCATATAAACTTTATTTTACAGATGAAACTAAAATAGTTCTTATAAGGGATGATAACTACTGGGGACAGGCTGAGTCAATGTGGGGTAAATTGCCTGCTCCAAAATATATTGCACATAATGTCTTTTCAGATAATAATGCAGGTTCAGTAGCATTTCAACAAGGAGAAGTCGATGTATCACAGCAATTTATGCCTGAAATATGGAAGATGTGGGAGGAGCAAGATCTACCCGTATCAACTTATATTGATGAACCTCCTTACTATGAGTGCGTAGCTCTCCCAACAGCTATTATCAATGTTACAAAACCAGGTCTTGATAATGTGGCAGTTAGAAAAGCTATCGCTATGGCAACTGACTATGATAAGATTGCAAAGACGGCAAT
This sequence comes from Xylanivirga thermophila, assembly GCF_004138105.1. Taxonomy (NCBI): domain Bacteria; kingdom Bacillati; phylum Bacillota; class Clostridia; order Caldicoprobacterales; family Xylanivirgaceae; genus Xylanivirga; species Xylanivirga thermophila. The sequence continues at coordinate 11,919 of NZ_RXHQ01000024.1, forward strand.
GAGTGGATATACACCACTTATGAGTGAAGTACCACCATCTTTGATGAATCCAACGGATGTCGAACAAGGATTGATTAATAAAGAAGAATTAAAAGAGCTTCAATGGAAGGGCAATCAGATAGATGAAGCAAAGGCATTATTAGATGAAGCAAATATAAAGGATACAGATGGAGACGGGTATCGTGAACTAGATGGCAAAAAACTTTCATTTAAAGTTGAATGTCCTGCCGGCTGGACTGACTGGAATGCAGCTTTAGAAATGGTAGCTGCAGCAGGGGAAGAAATTGGTATTGAGATTACCACATATTTTCCAGAGGCTACGGTATGGACAGAGGATTTACAGACTGGTAATTTTGATATAATTATGAACACCTATGCAGGTGCAAGTATATCCAATCCATGGACCCGTTGCTATCAAACATTATATAGCGATGGTGGCAAAAACAAAGATGCGGATAGGGTATATTATAATTATAGCCGTTATTCTAATAAACGAGCAGATGAAATTATTGATGCGATTCCCACGGTAACAGATGAAGGTAAGCTAAAAGAGCTATATACTGAACTAAATAAGATCTATTTGACAGATGTGCCATGTTTTGCATTGATGTATAGGCCTGGTACATTCCATACTGTAAATGAGTCTGTATGGACCGGTTTTCCTGAAAAAGATGATGGGACTAATATTCCCCCAACTGATTGCACAGATGGTTATGGCATCGCAGCATTGTATAATTTAAAGAATGTAAAATAGTAGATAATAGCTGATGGACATTAAATTTGAAGATTAATTTGTTACTATTTGATGGCCACGATATTAGGAGTATTTTATCAATTCGTGGTCATCATATTCATATTTATCTCACATATGATTGCTGTAGAGGTTTTTAATATAAGGGATACGAGGTGATAATCTTGAAGGGGTATATGAAGTATTTAGGTAAGAAAATAGGATGGTATGTACTTACATTTGTAATTGCATTGATATTAAACTTTTTATTACCACGTTTAATACCAGGAAATCCGGTAGCAAGAATTGCAAGTGGTACTATTCAAGGAATGACAGATCAAAGTGCAATAAAGGCTGTTATAGAGGAATATAACAGACAATTTGGATTAGACAAACCTATGACTACACAATTTTTTATTTATATAAAGAATTTATTAAGAGGGGATATGGGCACTTCTTTTATTTTTTTTCCTAAAAAGGTTTCAGAAGTTATACGCTCAGCTATAGGGTGGACAATAGCCCTTCAACTTCCTGCAATAATAGTGGGCTGGCTGCTTGGTAACATTTTAGGTGCAGTTGCAGCCTATAGAAAAGGCCCTTTTGATAAGGGGATTTTGCCTTTCTTTTTATTCATAAGTAATATTCCCGCTTTTGGGATGGCGATTATTCTTTTGCTATTATTTGGTGTGTATTGGGGTATATGTCCTACCAGTGGTGGTTATGGATATGATTTGATTCCGAGTTTTTCCCTTCACTTTATCTTATCGGTAATACACCATTATCAATTGCCATTTTGGTCTATTGTATTAATCACTATCGGGGGGCAGGCAATAGGTATGAGATCTATGTCCATCTATGAGCTCAATGCAGACTACGTAAAATATAGCCGATTCATGGGAATAAAAGATAAGACTATAGTAAAATATGTCTTTCGAAATGCTATTCTTCCTCAAATAACTGGGCTTGTACTTTCTCTTGGAACTATGGTAGGCGGAGCTTTGGTTGCTGAAACTATTTTTAGCTATCCTGGGTTGGGAACAAAAATGTTATCGGCTATTACAGGCCAAGATTACCCATTAATCTCAGGATGTACGTTAATTATTACCATAGGTGTGCTATTGGCTAATCTCGTCCTTGAAATACTATATGGATTTCTTGATCCAAGGATAAAAGCGGCACAGCAGGATTCATAGGAGGTGCAAAATGGGACATCAATTGAAATTGGTATTTAAATCATCAAAGTTTGTTACGGGATTTATAATATTTATGACTATGTTTCTATTGGCAATACTGTTTCCGATATTTTCAATGACTAATCCCCTTGAAATGACAGGAGGTTTATTTTATAAGCCAGGAACCTATATATCTGTTGTTGATGTAGTAGAGACAAAAGATTATGACCTTAAAATGGATGTGGTATCTAATAGATTAGCAAAACATGTTACAAAAGAGGAGCAAAATTTAATGTTGGAATGGCTAACTAAATATTGCACAAAGATAAGCAAAGAAGAACTTAATAACCTAAAAACATCCCGGGATATTGTAAAATTATGGCTGAAGTATTATGACCCCGATACCAAAATAGAAGGCGCTACCATAGCATATAAGAAAAAGTTTCCTAGATTATTTAAAAAAGTAGAAAACATATTAAATGATGAAGGTTATATGATAACTAAAAAAGATGCAGAAACAGGGGAATTAAATGTTATTAAACAAATATCAAATAATTCCTATGTCAATACAAAGGATATTGTAAATAAAAAAACATTTGTCTTAGGAACTGATAATTTTGGAAGGGATGTATTTATAGAGTTAACCTCAGCTATAGGGAATTCTCTTAAAATTGGATTTGTTGCAGGCAGCATAGCGACCATACTCGGATTGGTTATAGGTCTTCTAGCAGGGTATGTTGGTGGATTTCTAGATAATGTTTTAACCTTTATTACTAATCTATTTACCGTTATACCCTCATTTGTAATTTTAGTATTAATATCGGTAAGCGTAGGAGAAAAGGGTAGGGATGTTATGACTACGGCATTAGTTATAGGCATTACATCCTGGCCATGGACAGCTCGTTCTGTCAGATCACAGACAATTTCCCTTAGAAACCGTGATCATGTTAATTTATCAAGGTTATCAGGACATAGTTTATTTAAAATCATTTTGACAGATATACTTCCCTATGTGGCATCTTATGTTGTTATGGCATATATTTTGCAGATTGCTTCAGGGATTCTTTCGGAAGCACAACTATCTATGATAGGATTAGGACCTAGTACCACTGAAATAGCTACTTTAGGTCTTATGCTAAATTGGGCAATGCAGTTTCAAGCACCATTATCTGGAGCATGGTGGGCATTTATTCCCGTAATTTTATCAATAGCTCTAATTACATTTTCGCTTAATCTGATGAATACAGGTCTAGATCAGATATTTAATCCCCAGTTGAGAGATTAGGAGGTAGTTGGATATGAGTAGTACAATATTGAAGGTAGATAATTTGAAAACTAAATATATAACTAGATTTAAAGAAGATGTATATGCAGTAGATGGTGTATCATTACAGCTTGAGGAAGGCAAATCTTTGGGGATTGCAGGGGAGTCTGGATGTGGTAAATCCACCCTTGCCTTAAGTTTGATGGGATACTATTTTCCACCACTTCATTATGTAAGTGGGACGATTCAAATAGGTGATAAAGTTATCACTGATATGGATCCGGATGAAGTAAGAAAAACCATACTTGGTACTGAAATTGCCTATATACCACAAGCTGCAATGAATGCGTTAAATCCAACACAAAAGATCATACATTTTATTGAAGATGTTGTTAATGCACATGATTCGAGCATGTCCAAAAAAGATATATATGATCTAGCTCGTGAAAGATTTGAAGCCTTGAAATTATCTGAAGAAGTATTGCAAAAGTATGCCGTTGAATTGTCTGGAGGAATGAAGCAGCGTACTGTTATTGCAATATCAACAATATTATCACCTAAAATATTGATTGCAGATGAGCCATCTTCTGCCCTAGATGTTACATCGCAAAAAATGGTTATAAAGATGATAAAAGATATGATGGAAAAAGGATTTATAAAATCGCTAATCTTTATAACACATGAGCTCCCGCTTCTTTATAATGTAACTGATGATATTATGGTAATGTATGCAGGAGAAATAGTTGAAAAAGGGACTGCGAAAGAAGTGGTATTCGATCCCCTTCATCCATATTCTAAAGGTTTGATGAATTCTATAATTATACCAGAGCAAGGTATGAGGGATGTTAAATTGAGAGCGATTCCCGGCACACCCCCAAACTTAAAAAATCCACCTAAAGGTTGTCGCTTTGCAGATCGTTGCAAATATGTTTTACCAGAATGTAGGGTTAATAAAATCGCTGAAGTTTATGAAGATGATGGACGCATGTACAGATGCCTATTGACAAGAGGGCAGTTAAGGGAGGTTGAGGCTTGATGGCAGCAGACGATATGTTTTTAAGTGGAAGAGGGGTAACCAAAATATTTGGTTTTGGTGACAAAAAGACAGTTGCTGTAGATAGAGTGGATTTTAATTTTAAAAAAGGCGAAATTATATCTATTGTAGGTGAGAGTGGAAGTGGTAAGACCACTCTTGCAAAGATGATTTTAGGTCTTATTAGCTTGACGGAAGGCGAAATCTTTTATAAAGGTGCTCCACGGGATATTAGTACTAGACGTAATAAGAAAGAATACTGGAAGCAGATTCAAGCTGTTTTTCAAGATCCTTTTTCTTCTTTTAACATTTTTAGAAAAATCGATACTGTTTTATTAGATTGTATAAACATGAAAGGAAATAAGGGCATTTCATATAATGAAAAAATAGAGCTTATGAAAGAAGCTTGTAGTTTCGTGAATCTGAAATTTGAAGAATTAACTAATAAATATCCATTTGAGCTTTCAGGTGGACAGATGCAGAGGTTAATGATTGCTAGAGTTTTTTTATTAAAACCCCAAATTCTAATAGCGGATGAGCCAACATCAATGATAGATGCATGTTCTCGTGCAACTATTCTTGATATGCTCTTAAAATTGCGTGATAAAATCGATATGACCATAATATTCATTACCCATGATATAGGACTTGCATATTATGTTTCAGATTGGGTATATATTATGGAAAAAGGTATATTTGTTGAAAATGGCACTGCAGATGATGTCATTTTAAACCCTAAAGCTGATTATACTAAGAGATTAATTGGGGATGTGCCTAAAATTTACGACAAATGGGATCTATCAATAGGCTGATTATTAGTTAATATGATAATACAAAAAATAAATATACTGTAATTGTAATATGTACAAAAATAGTAGGAGGTATTGAAATGAAGGGGGATTTTAAAGGTATTATTAAGGAGATGACGCTTGAAGAAAAGGCAAGTTTATGTTCTGGCCTTGATTTCTGGCATACAAAATGTATTAAAAGATTAAATGTTCCTTCTATTATGATGGCTGATGGTCCACATGGCCTTAGAAAGCAGGCAGATGAGACAGATCACCTTGGGTTAAATGTAAGTGTTCCTGCAACTTGTTTTCCTTCAGGTGCTACTTTGGCCTGTTCATGGGATAGATCATTGCTTGAAAAGGTGGGGGAGGCTTTAGGTGAGGAATGTCAAGCGCAAGGTGTTTCAATTTTATTAGGTCCGGCTGTTAATATTAAGAGATCTCCACTTTGTGGTAGAAATTTCGAGTATTTTTCTGAGGATCCTTATCTGTCTAGTGAATTAGCCGCAAGTCATATAAAGGGTGTTCAAAGCCAAGGTGTAGGGACTTCATTAAAGCATTTTACAGCGAATAATCAAGAGCATAAACGCTTGATAATTGATGCTAAAATTGATGAAAGAACGCTACGAGAAATATATCTATCTAGCTTTGAAGGTACAGTAAAGCAGGCAAAACCTTGGACTGTTATGTGTGCATACAATAAGGTCAATGGTAAGTATTGTTCTGAGAATAGATATTTATTGACAGATATTTTGAGGGAAGAGTGGGGATATGAAGGCTTCGTAGTATCTGATTGGGGTGCAGTCAATGATCGAGTAGATGCATTAATATCAGGGTTAGAACTTGAGATGCCTTCTAGTGGTGGAACAGGAGATAGGAAGATTATAGATGCAGTAAAAAAGGGCGTATTATCTGAATCGGTGTTAGATGAAGCGGTCGAAAGGCTACTTAGAATTATATTTAAGGCAATTGATAATAAGAGGGAAGGTGCCACATATGATGAGGATGTACATCATCAATTGGCAAGGGAAGTAGCTAGGGAGTGTATGGTCCTTTTGAAAAATGAGGATGAAATTCTTCCTTTGAAAAAGGAAGGTACACTAGCAGTAATAGGCAGTTTTGCTAAATATCCAAGATATCAAGGTGGAGGAAGTTCCCACGTCAATCCTACGAGAGTAGATAGTGCGTTGGGAGAGATAAAAAAGTTAGCAGGAGCTAATATGGGAGTTTTATATGCTGATGGCTATAGATTAGATGGAGAAAGTGGTTTGTTTTCAGGTAAGGCATTTAGTTCTAATAGCGATATTGTCGATGAGACTTTAATAAAAGAGGCAAAAGAGATTGCTCAAAAAGCAGATGTGGCAGTCGTATTTGCAGGACTACCAGAGAGCTATGAGTCAGAGGCCTTTGATAGACGGCATATCAGAATACCCGAGGGACATAGACAGCTAATTGAGGAAGTGGCCGAAGTCAATAAAAATATTATAGTGATCCTTAGTAACGGGTCACCCATTGAAATGCCTTGGCTAGATCGGGTTAAAGGAGTATTGGAAGGTTATTTAGGTGGCCAGGCATTTGGAGGAGCAGTTGCAGACTTGCTATTTGGTATTGCCAATCCTTGCGGTAAACTAGCCGAAACATTCCCTGTTAAGTTAAGTGATAATCCTTCATATTTGAACTTCCCAGGAGATGGGACAAAAGTAGAGTATAAGGAAGGACTTTTTGTAGGTTATAGATACTATGAAGCAAAAAAGATGGAGACATTGTTTCCATTTGGATATGGATTGAGCTATACTAGCTTTGATTATACTGATATATGGATAGATAGGGATTCCATATTGGATACTGAAGAATTAACTGTAAACATCAAGATAAAAAATACTGGTAGTGTTACTGGCAAAGAGATTGTTCAGCTCTATGTAAAGGATATTGAAAGTAGCGTAGTCAGGCCTATAAAGGAGTTAAAGGGATTTGAAAAGATAAGTCTTAAGCCAGGTGAGGAAAAGACAGTCACATTTACTTTGGGGAAGAGAGCTTTTGCCTACTACAATGAAGATATAAAAGATTGGTATGTGGAAGATGGTGAGTTTGAAATATTGGTTGGCGGATCTTCAAGGTGTACACCCTTAAAGGCTGTTGTATATATAAGCTCCACTGAGAAAATAAAGAAGATTTATACAAGGAATAGTACTGTAGAGGATATTATGGCTAGTCCAAAAGGGCAAAAAATACTAGAAGAGTTTATTAAAGATAGTCCTTTGGGAATCTCTGATGGTCAAATTTCAAGTGGAATGGCGGAGATGATAAAAGGGATGCCCCTTAGAAATATAGTTATGTTCAGCAATGGTCAATTTACAGATGATATGCTTAATATTCTGCTAAAAGAGTTAAACCAGTAGCATATTTAATATTATGATATAATTGTTATATAGTTTGGTATTTATTATGCTTGCAAATATGGAGTAAATATTAGAAGGTGATAAGGTGAGCCAAAGAGTTACAATGAAAGATATTGCAGACAGATTGGGCGTTAGTAATGTAACTGTATCAAAGGCTTTAAATGACAAGGAAGGAGTCAGTGAAGAACTAAGGACCAAGATAAAGAAAACTGCGAACGAAATGGGTTACCGGTATAATACAGCAGCTAAATCCATAAGAAAAGGTTATAACTATAATATAGGTGTAGTTGTTGCAGAAAAATTTACAAACGATGTGCAATCTTTTTATTTTAAATTTTATCACCATATATCTAAAATACTAGAAAATTATCAATATTTCGGCATGCTGCATATATTGACCTATGCTGAAGAGAGAGAATTAATGCTGCCTAAAATGTATAATGAGATGAAAGTAGATGGACTTATCATTTTAGGGCAGATTAGCAAAGCGTATATAGAGATTTTAAAAGAAGTAGATGTGCCTGTAGTATTTTTAGATTTTTATGATGAACATGGTGAGTTTGATTGTGTAATATCTGATAATTTTTATAGTGCATATGAGATAACAAATTATTTAATAAATAAAGGCCACACAAAAATAGCTTTCGTAGGTAATATATATGCTACAAGCAGTATACAGGACAGATTCCTAGGCTATTATAAATCTTTATTAGAGCATGGTATGCAATTAGACAAAGAATATATTATCAGTGATAGGGATAATGATGGCAAGTTGATAGACTTAAGTATCCCAAAAAATTTGCCTACAGCTTTTGTATGCAATTGTGATCGTATAGCATATAATTTAGCTAAAAAATTAAATGAGCAGGGATATAGGATCCCGGAAGATTGTTCAATAGTGGGATTTGACAATGATATTTTTTCTACATTATCTGATCTTAAGCTAACAACGGTAGAAGTTAATATGAAGGAAATGGCTGAAACTGCTATTAAGATTATTATGAGCAAAGTTCAAGATTCTAATAAAAAGTATGGTAGAGTATCAATTAAAGGAAAAATTATATATAGAGATTCGGTAGAACAAATAAAATAATATTTATATAATATACATTTAAAGAGAGCCACAAATGCTTATGCATTGGGCTCTCTTTTTCTAATTATTTCATGGACCTTAGTTGGATTTTTATATTCTCTTCTTTGCAACGATCACATCTAATAGTGACAGTAGCCTCAGTATTTGCTTTTTTACCAGTTGTTTTTATCCAGAAACCTATGCATCCTCCCATGGTAGCAACTGTCTTGGGACCTATAATTTCTATATCACCCTGGGTTTCCAGATATAATACTTCATTTAAGTATGGCAAAATATTGCCATATTGGTCTACTAACTTACATACAATGCGTGTAGCATCCATCTCATCGTTGTATAGTAAGGTATCATCTGCTTTTACATCAATGCGTGATAAATAGGGGTTTTTTGCAAACTTTCTCGTTATGGCAATTTCGTCATTTACATAGCCGAGGAGTTCTAAGTCGCCCCATCCAACTCCCCATTCACCAAATTGGAAGTCTACTGTAATTGGCGGATGCTCTAATCCTCTAAAATTATCGTCTGGATAATACTTTCCTAAACTTTTGCCTTCTACTTTTATTTCTATGTGATCGCAGTTTGTTAGTACTATAAGTGGGCTTACTCCTCCTTGATTTCTATCACCTATAGTCCAATGACTAAGGGGTTGTAAAACTAACTTTTCTTTAGGACTTACTTGACTTAGATATACATAGCTTGCCCATTTTGGGATTCTGAACATATCCATAACTCCGTGATAGCATATTCTGTCTCCTGACCCAAAATCACAATGGGTATTGTAGTCAAATGCACACCAACCTATAGCGCCCATAATTTCATTCCTAAGTCCTGCTTCATTTTGTATGATCGCATGGCGCATTGCATGTTCTATTAACCTATGTTCATTGTCAAATCGTTTTGTAGGGAACATATGTCCGTTATATTCTGTGACTATATACGGTACCTTATGATTAAGGCCTGTTACCTGCTGTTGAGATCTTAAAACTGTTTCGCCACCATCATATATAAAGTCATTCATTGCATAGACATCTTCTAAAAATTCACTGTTGCAAATGCATCTTATACCAGTTGTGGGTCTTGTGGGATCTAGTTTACGGGCTAGTGCATTTGTCCTTGTATAAAGTTCATGGTCATCCCCTGATTCATTGATCCTAACTCCCCACATTATGATTGCTGGATGGTTACGATCCCTTGCTATCATTTTTTCAACATCGGATAGGACACAATTGCGCCAATCTTCCCTTTTACTGATATGTTGCCATCCAGGGATTTCTTCTAGGACTAAAAGTCCTATCTCATCACAACGATCCAAAAAATATGGCGATTGGGGATAGTGTGATGTCCTGACTATGTTAAGCCCTAATTCATATTTAAGAATGTCGGCATCTTTTTGTTGCACTCTTTTTGGCATTGCATATCCTACGTATGGGAAGGATTGATGGCGGTTAAGTCCCCTCAATTTTATCTTTCTACCATTTAGATGAAATCCGGTTTCGTCTATTTGTATATTTCTAAAGCCCAATTTAGTTTCGTAGTTATCCAGTGTTTTCCCTTGATGTTTTAATATCATACAGGCTGAATATCGTACAGGGTTTTTAATATCCCACATTTCTATATTGGTAATTTCTATAGAGTTTAAGATTAACTCTTGCTCTTTTCCTTTTTGGACTGTTACATTCCAGCTGAACTCCTTGTTATCTAGGGATAAAACAATCTCAATATCCTTCTCCTCGTTTGAAGTAATATATACAATAGGTTCCAATATTATTTTGTCATCTTTTATCTTGTAGTTGTAAAACACATTATTGATGTGGATAGTATCTAATATATATAGGTATACATCCCTATATATGCCACCAAAGGTCAGATAGTCTATTACATTTCCAAACGGGGGTATATCTTCCCGTTCTCTAGAATCTACTTTAACTACCATTGTGTTTTTACTTTCATACTGAACAAATGGCGTTATGTCAAATACTGCAGGAACATATCCACCTCTATGTTCGCCTACATATTTCCCATTTACATATACTTCGCAGGCAGCCATTACACCTTCAAATTCAATAAATATAGTCTTGCCTTTAGCATCCTTTTCTATTGTAAAGTCTTTTTTGTAACATGAAATAAATTGATATTCTTTTTCATCAAAATAGCTGTAGGGTAATTCTTTGTTTGCATGGGGTAATAGGACAGGACAGAATCTATCCATTTCCGAATCTTTATTGGTATACTCTTCTTTGAAGTTATCAATATAATACCAGTCATGATTAAATTTTTGTTTTATTCTCATAATTTATCCTCCTGATATAATGTTTTATATATAAAATATACTATAATACTTTTTTTAGTATTCTCAACCCATATCCGGGTAATTCTATTTTCCTGCTTACTTTTTCTCCTGATAATATATCTAAAAATTCTACTTGTTTTAAATCAACAATATTTTTTTGTGGCGCAAAATTGAGCAGGAATATAAATTTATTTTCTCCGTCTGTACGTAGTTGAGCTGTAACGCCTAAGGGCAACTTGGTATCTAATGATTTTTTTATACTTAATTTATCTACAAGAATTTCATAAAAATCATCTAAAAAATCATTATTGTTTCTAAAGGCGATATAGTATGCTTTCCCTTTGCCATATTCATTTACGGTAAGGGCAGGTCTTCCAGCGTAAAAATCTGATTTATATCGTGCCAAAACATGAGCTGTTTCAGTATGTATAAGGTCGCATAGCTCTTTTGCTTCATATTCATCGTTTAATTCAAGCGTGCTATTCTTTTCAGGTACTATGAAATTTACATCGTCATCATACAATGCATCTATTTCTTCTGACCATATGCCTGTAACTTTTTTTAATGGTCCTGGAAACCCTCCTAAAAAGCATAAATCGTTTTCATCTACTATGCCACTCCAATAGGTAGTGATAAAAGTCCCACCATCTTTTACAAACTTTTCGATACGCTCTGCAACACCGGGACGCACCATATATAACATTGGTGCTATGAGCAGCTTATAGTTAGAAAAGTCGGCATCCATGTCTATAACATCTACTGAAATACCCCTATTCCAAAATGGCCTATAATGAGATTGACATGTGAGCAGGTAATCTTTTTTCTCCCGCCTTGGACCAAGTGCATCATCTATAGCCCATCTATTCTCCCAATCATAGATTATAGCTACTTCAGGTTTTACAGTAGTACCTACTATGTCATCAAGTTTTTCTAGCGTCTTTCCCACTTCTGTAACATCATTAAATACACGTGTGTTTTCATGACCGCAATGGTCTACTACTGCTCCATGAAATTTTTCCGAGCCCCCTCTACCCTTTCTCCATTGAAAATATTGTACTGTGTCTGAACCATGGGCTATTGCGTGGATAGATGATAGAAGGTGCATACCAGGTCTTTTAAGCTTTGATACTGGTTGCCAGTTTGTCATACTCGGTGTACTTTCCATGAGCATAAAAGGTTTGCCACCCTTTAGTGAACGATTGATGTCATGGACAAAAGAAACATCACTTGCCAATTCCCAATCGGGTCTATTGCCATGCCATTGAGGATAGTTATCCCATGAGATTACATCTATATAGGGAGCCATTTCCCAGTAATTAAGTCCTTCAAAAGTACCCATGAAATTTGTAGTAACTGGTATGTTGGGTGTTATTTCCTTTAAGGGGGCAATCTCGTTTTTATAGAATTCTAGTGTTTGATGGGTTACAAATCGCATCCAATCTAAATTAAGTCCATGGATTTTAGTGTCCCCATTTGGGGCGGGAGATTGTATTTGGGACCAGTCGGTATAAGTATGTCCCCAGAAGGCAGTCCACCAAGCATAGTTTAGTTTGTCAAGATCATTGCCATATTTTTGTTTTAGCCATGTTCTAAATGCGTCTTGACATAGTGGACAATGGCATTCGCCACTATATTCATTGGATATATGCCATGCTAAGAGCGCTGGATGGTCTTTATATCTATCTGCCAACATTTTATTTATAAGTCTAGTTTTTTCTCTGTAAATGGGTGAGGTAAAGCAATGATTATGACGTTCACCAGGAAGATTTCGCACCCTATTTGCCCGCACCCTCAAGACTTCAGGGTATTTTTGCGCCAGCCATAGAGGACGTGCACCACTTGGAGTAGCAAGGATTGCATATATATTATTGTCTGCTAATTTATCTAGTATATTATCCAGCCATTCAAATTGAAATTTTCCTTCTTCGGGCTCTAGTGCATCCCATGCAAATATACCAACGGACATTACATTGCAATGGGCCAGTTTCATCAATCTTATATCCTCATCTAAAATTTCCGGATTTTTAATCCATTGATCAGGATTATAATCTCCTCCGTGTAACATATGTGGATATTTACAATTTATAGGGGGATATTTCATATTATCACTCCTTAATCATTATTAAATCTTGAAATATTCTTGATATGATATAACTATATTGATATTATATTATTTAATAAACATCTATACAATCGAATTATATTGATCTTAATATAAATATATTGATGTAGGAGTGGTTTCTTTGAATACTATTTTTCCGATTATTACGGAACAGGATGCCAAACTGCCATTCTATCTTAAGGGAATAGGATCTCAGGAGAATCAAGAGCATATAGTACGGGATGGAGGTTTTTCGTGTTATCACTGGCTTTATACAGTTACGGGTTGTGGTAAGCTAGTTATAGAAGGCAATGAGTATAGATTGGGTGAAAATATGGGCTTTTTATTGGCACCAAATGTACCCCATGAATATTATCCTGTTAGCCAGCCATGGGAGACAAGATGGTTAATATTTGATGGAGATGCAGTATTAGATGTTTTAAAGACTGTGGGTTTTAGAAGATATGAGATATATAATTTTCCTAACCATCAATATTTAGACAGTATATTTAATGAAATATATGTATCGCTATTATCAAATAGTTCCATAAAGAGTGTTGAGTGTTCTTCTGTTATATATCACTTTATAATAGCCCTTAAAAAGGCTGCCATTTTATCCGATGATTTAGATTGTAAGGGGCAGTATTATGTTACATCGACCATACAGTATATGCAGGCCCATTATAATGAAGACATTTCGCTAGATGATATTGCATCATCAGTTGATATATCCCCATGTCATTTATGTCGTATATTTAAGGATGGCTTGGGAATGACAGTATTTCAATATCTAACTCTTTTGAGGATACAGAAGGCAAAGCAGTATCTAATAGAGGATACATCTATGCCTGTAAAGGATATAGCAATTAAGATCGGATATAATGATATTAGCTATTTTTGCTCTATTTTTAAGCAATATGAAAATATAACACCAATGCAGTTTAGAAAGATGCATGGCATTAGATAGGAAGTAGTTCATAGAAAAATATCTTGTATTATGATAGAATATGTCGGGATGTGAGAAAATTATACTAGAAGGGTGATAATAATTGGAGGAGTTTTTTACTAAAAAGTTAAATGTATTTATTATATCCATCATATGTACTCTGCTCTGGGGAAGTGCATTTCCAGTTGTAAAGATCAGCTATGAAAAATTACAGATAGCACCTGAAGATATATATTCAAAGATATATTTTGCCGGATTAAGATTTTTTATAGCTTCTATGCTTGTTTTTTTAGTGGCCAAGCTTATATTGAGGATGGACATAAGGATTAAGAAGAAAGATATAAAGCCAATAGTAACGCTGGGTATGCTTCAAACTTCGTTACAGTATTTTTTCTTTTATATAGGAGTAGCAAATACCTCAGGCATAAAAAGTGCCATATTGCAAGGCAGCGGGACTTTTTTTACGGTGTTGGCTGCTCATTTTGTATATTCTGATGACAGGATAAATATGAGAAAAATTTTAAGTCTTGCTTTGGGGTTTGGTGGTATATTGGCCATAAATATGGGAAAAGGTTTTGATAGTAGTTTTACATTTATGGGAGAAGGTTTTTTATTATTATCAGCACTTGTTAGCACTATAGCGACCATATATGTAAAATCAATATCTCAAGATATAGATCCCGTTATTTTAACTGGCAGTCAAATGTTTGCAGGTTCAATATTGTTACTAATTGTAGGTAAGGTAGGAATGCACGGAGGAGGATTAAACTTTAATAGTACCACTATAGGGCTATTAGTATATGCAGCATTTATTTCCTCTTGCGCTTTTTTATTATGGTATACACTATTAAAATATAATAAGGCGGGTGAGATAAGCATATATAGGCTCTTTATTCCCGTATTTGGTTCTATGTTGTCTGTTGCTTTTATAGAAGGGGAAACTTTTACTATAAAGCTCTTTATAGGATTACTTATGGTAGTAGCAGGTATGACTGTTTTAAATGCTGGCAATGGACATAAAAATATGTGAATTTTAGTACTTTAGTAGTATAAAATAAGCCCAAAGGGCTTATTTTTATACCTGATTATACTATGCGCAAAATTTGACAGCTACTAATTATTATTGTATAATATTAGTTGTTACCTTTTTGCTGCCATATGATTTACATTCAAATTTGAAAATAATTCGATGCGTTTAAAATTAAATTTTAAATAAAAAGGAGTGGTTTGTTATTAGAGTATTCAAAAAATTGAAAATTGTTTTATCATTGATATTGGTTGGAATAATATTATTTAGTGTTAATGCATATGCTTATGATAATAAAAACAATTCAAATGAAGGTCAAAAAAAAGAAAAGCTTATTTTTGCTGATGCAGGTTGGGATAGCATAAAGATTCACAATGCAATAGCTGCTACGATAATTGAGAATGGATATGGATATAAAACGGATATTATGACTGGTTCATCTCCTATAGTAATAAGGGGCATTAGACAAGGTGATATTGATATATGTATGGAGTCTTGGACGGATAATATAAAAGATGTTTATGAACCAGGTATAGAAAATGGGGAGATTATAGAATTATCAGTCAATTTTGATGACAATGCTCAAGGACTGTACGTGCCTACCTATGTCATAGAAGGAGATAAGGAACGGGGTATAGAGCCCCTTGCACCTGATCTTAAATCCATAAAAGATTTACCAAGATACTGGGATGTATTTAATGATCCCGATATGCCAAATAAGGGTAGAATATATGGGGCACCGCCAAACTGGGCTTCCGATGAAATACTTAGAACAAAGATGGATACGTATAAATTGGATGAAACATATGACTATTTTAATCCAGGTTCTGATACTTCCCTTAATACATCCATTGTTTCCGCCTATGAGAAGGGAGAACCATGGGTGGGATATTATTGGGATCCTACATGGATAACTGGGAAATATGATATGACTCTTTTGGAGGATGAACCATATACTGAAGAAAAATGGGCTAATGGATATAGATGTGAATTTCCAGGTGTTAGGGTTACTATTGCTGTAAACAAGAATTTACCTGAAAAAACTCCGGAGGTTGCAGAGTTTTTGAAAAATTATAAAACTAGTACTAAGTTAACTAGTGAGATGCTTGCCTATATGCAGGATAACGATGCTGAGCCGGAAGAAGTGGCAAAATGGTTTTTACAGGAGCATAAAGATATATGGACAAAGTGGGTTCCAGATGATATAGCTCAAAAGGTAAATGCATCCATAGTTTCAGGTAACAAATGGTTAGATATGGGGATAAGGGAATTTCCACAGGCGTTTAGTATTAGATTTGGATTTTATGTGGAAAAGTTTGTAGACTGGCTTACAAGGCATTGCCAAGGCTTTTTTGATGGTTTAGGTACAGGAGTTAATTGGATCGTATCACATATACAAAAATTCCTAACTTTTATCCCGTGGTTTATATTCATTCTGCTTATATTTATTTTGGGATGGAGAATGATTGACTTAAAGTCAGGTTTTATATATGCTATTATGACATTTTTAATAGGAACATTGGGATTATGGAATGAAATGATGTTTACCCTATCTATAGTATTAACCGGTGTAATAATTTCTATAATAATAGGTATTCCAATAGGCATTCACATGGCTTACAATTCAAAGGTAGAGGCATTTATGAAACCATTGCTGGATGGGGCTCAAACTATGCCAAGTTTTGTCCATCTAATACCAGCTATGATATTCTTTGGTTTAGGAACGGTGCCTGCAGTTTTTGCTACTATAATATATTCTACAGCGCCATGTATAAGGCTTACCAACTTGGCCATAAGACGCGTTCCTAAAGAGATGAGAGAAGCGGCATATTCATATGGCTCATCTTCGTGGCAGGTGCTCACAAAAGTAGAACTTCCCCAAGCTATGCCTACTATAATGACAGGTATAAATCAAACTACAATGGCAGCTATGTCCATGGTAGTAATATCATCCATGATAGGTGCTAAAGGATTGGGTGAAAAGGTACTTATAGCTATCAATAGAACGGATATTGCAATGGGATTTGATGCTGGAATAAGTATTGTTTTTCTTGCGATAATAATAGACAGAATCACCCAAACCATATCTAAAAAATATAAGCATGTATAATGAGTGTAAAGGAGGTGCAACATGGCATATAAAATAGAAGTTAAAAATTTGGTAAAGATATTTGGCTCCAGATCCGGGATGGCACTTGATAGATTAAAAAAAGGCTGGACCAAACAGGATATTTTAAATAAGACGGGTCAGACAGTAGGTGTAAACAATGTATCCTTTTCTGTTAAAGAAGGAGAGATATTTGTAATAATAGGCCTATCGGGGAGTGGCAAGTCCACGTTGATACGTTGTCTTAATCTCTTAAATAAGCCTACATCAGGGCAGATAATAGTTGATGGAGAGGATATTGTAAAATATGACAAAAAGCAGCTCAGAGAATTTAGACAGAAAAAGATGGCTATGGTATTCCAACAATTTGGACTTTTTACCCATAGGACGGTATTGGGAAATGTGGAGTACGGCCTTGAGATAAGGGGTATAGATAAGGAGAAAAGATATCAAATAGCTATGGAGGCTATTGAAGAAGTAGGGTTAAAGGGTTGGGAAGAAAAAATGCCTTCTGAATTAAGTGGTGGTATGCAACAGAGGGTCGGATTGGCACGTGCCCTTGCAAATGACCCTGATATATTACTTATGGACGAACCCTTCAGCGCATTAGATCCTTTGATAAGAAGGGATATGCAGTTAGAGCTTTTAGACCTGCAGGATAGACTAAAAAAGACTATTATTTTTATTACCCATGATATAAATGAAGCGTTTAAGCTTGGAGATCGGGTGGCCGTAATGAGGGATGGAGAGATAGTGCAAATTGGTACTCCAGAGGAGATACTTGAAAATCCATCCAATGAATATATAGAGGATTTTGTACGGGATATAGATCGAACCAAGATAGTACAGGCTAAGGATATCATGAAAAAGCCGAATGCTATAGTATCTTTAAAGGATGGCGTAAATGTAGCCATAAAGGAGATGCAGTCAAACGATATATCAAGTGTCTTTGTAATAGGTAAGGATAGAAAACTTAAAGGGATTGTTACTATAGATGATTGTATAAAGGCTGCCAAGGAAAAAAGATCTTCCCTTGAAGATATTTTAAGAGATGATTATTATACCACTAAAGGTGATGTATATATACAGGATCTTATTGAAAAGGCAACCAAGGCTAAATACCCCATAGTAGTGACCGATGATAATGAAAAGATGATTGGGATAATTGTGCGAACATCCATACTTTCAGGGTTACTACAGAAAGGTGCATAGTTTTAAATTGAAGATAAATCTGTAAAAAATTATATAAGATACTGATCAGAAATACTCTTTCTTGTAAAAAAATTAAGCAAAAAGTATACAAGGAGGGGTATTTTTATATTGAATATTTTTTAGGAATAGTTTGAATAGCCATTTTTGTAACCTCATTGTTTTCTTGATTAATCTAATTCTCGATATTCTTTAGGCGATATGTTCATTATTTCCCTAAAATTTCGGTGGAAGGTTCTTAGGTTACTATAACCACAATTGAATGCAATTTTACCAATGGATTGATTGGTGTTTTTTAATAGATAACACGCCTGTGAAATCCGATAATTATTTAAGTATGCAGTAAAGGTCATGTTCATCTGATTAGCAAACAACTTTGATAAATAAGGATAGTCGTATTTTAGATGTCTTGCAACGGATTTTAGTGTGCAATCATTAGAATAATTTTGCTCTATGTAAAGGAGAATTTTATAGAGTGTTTTGGTTTGAGCTGACTGTTTAATAGAAGCAAATGACTTTTGATTTATAAAGTCATCACAAATAGCATACAGAAAGCTTTTCTGACTATAGATGGAATTTAGCTTTTTAAAATCTAAATTCTTCTCTAAATGCAATACATTATCATTGGGGATAAGTCCCTTATAACTTCTATAAAAATCTCCAATTAGTTCAGGCGAAAAGAGTATAATAGTAATTTTCGAAAAATCAACACTCTTAAATTCATGTATCTGATTTGTAAATATAAAGGCTAAATCATTTTTTCTTAATAGATATTTTTTTTGGTCAATGGATACTGATAACTCACCATCATTGATATAAATTAATTCATATGCCCGATGAAAATGAAATGGAAATTGATAATTCTTCAATGAGAAAAATCGAAATAATTCTTTTTCATCTACCCCATGTTTTTCAAAAAACACCATGACTTTTCCCCCTTTAAAACACTAATATTGTCTTAAAGTATACTACTTTTTGCATAGAAATAACAGCTGCTATTTCCTATAATGAAGTTAATCTAATTTGAAGGAGGTTATAAAAACAATGGAATACCATGTAGCAAAAACCGGTTCCGATCAAGGACAAGGAACTTTGCAAAATCCATTTCTAACTATAAATAAAGCTGCCTCTCTTGCTATGGCTGGGGACACGATTATAGTCCATGAAGGGGTATACCGTGAATGGGTAAAACCTAGGTATAAAGGATTAAGTGATAAAAGAAGAATTATCTATCAAGCGGCAGAAGGTGAAAAGGTAGTTATCAAAGGATCTGAGCAGGTACAAACTTGGCAAAAGGTAGAAGGGAATGTTTGGAAATGTGAGTTACCAAACTCCTTTTTCAGTGAATTCAATCCGTATAAGGAAGAGATATTTGGAGACTGGCTGGTTACAGTGGATGAAAAGAAACATTTAGGGGATGTGTATCTAAATGGTATGTCATTTTATGAGGTTAGTTGTTATGAGGAATTGATTGACCCACAGGTTAGGACAGAAGTGCTAGATCATTGGACACAAAAAATTGTTCCTGTCCACAATCCTGAACAGACAAAATATGTATGGTTTGCAGAAGTAGATGCTGAGAATACAACAATTTATGCAAATTTTCAAGGTACTAATCCCAATGAAGAATTTGTTGAAATAAATGTGCGCAGATCTTGTTTTTATCCCACGGAAACAGGTATAGATTATATTACCGTGAAGGGCTTTGAGATGGCACAAGCAGCAACACCATGGGCACCTCCTACAGCTAATCAACCGGGATTGATTGGTGCAAATTGGAGTAAAGGTTGGATAATTGAAGATAATATCATTCATGATGCAAAATGTAGTGCTATAAGTATTGGTAAAGAAGGTTCAACGGGACACAACTATCGTTCCATTCGGAAGGATAAACCTGGATATCAATATCAGTTGGAAGCTGTTTTTAGTGCCGAGCGTAATGGTTGGTCCAAGGAAAAGATTGGTTCCCATATTATCAGAAATAATATTATTTCTGATTGTGGTCAAAATGCAATTGTCGGCCATTTAGGATGTGTATTTAGTGAAATCTATAACAATCATATTTATAACATTGCTCTAAAACGTGAGTTCTATGGCCATGAAATAGCAGGTATAAAATTGCATGCGGCTATTGATGTACAGATTCATAATAATCGTATTCATGATTGTTCATTAGGTTTATGGTTGGATTGGCAGGCACAGGGTACAAGAGTTAGCAAAAACCTATTTTATAATAATAACAGGGATTTATTTGTGGAAGTAAGCCATGGACCATATATGGTGGATCATAATATCATGGCTTCGGAATATGCAATAGATAATATATCACAAGGTGGAGCATATATAAATAATTTAATTGCTGGAAAGATGAACCAGCAAAAAGTCTTAAATCGTTCTACACAATATCATCTTCCACACAGTACAAAAGTTGCAGGCTTTGCATTTGTTTATGGTGGGGATGATCGTTTCTACAATAATATTTTTATAGGAGCAGATGGATTAGAAGATGTTGGAACCTCACATTATAAAAATTATACCACTTCTCTAGAAGAGTATATCGAAAATGTTAATAAAAAACATGGTGACCTTGAAGAATTTGAGTTAGTTGAGCAACCTGTGTATATTAACAAAAATGCATACTTCAATGGAGCAGAGCCCTTCGAAAGAGAGAAAGACAAGCTGGTTGATAGAGAATTTGATCCAGAGTTTCGTATTATCGATAAAGGTGAAGAGGTTTATCTCTCATGCCAATTACCGGATAGTTTTGAGGAGATTATCGGAGAAATCCATTCAACAAAGACACTGGAACGGGTACGTATTGTGGACGCTGAGTTTGAAAATCCCGATGGTAGTGATTTAATCTTAGACATTGATTTTCTAGATAAAAAAAGCCCTGAAAAAGGCCCCATAGGACCGATTGCTATTATGACAAAAGGTAATAATTATATTAAAGTTTGGTAATCACTTTATAGGTAGAAGCCTTGCTCCCTAGTTCATAGGGGTGCAGGGCTTTAATTGTTTGCTGTAAAACGAGAGATTTGGCTAAAAAGTAGTAAGTTGTAAAAAGCAGATGATTTTATAGATAATATGGTGTAAAATAAAGGTGCATGGTATATATTAGTAATATAATGTGAATTTTTGGGATGAGTATTATTGTAAAGTTTAAAAAGGCCATATTAGGGCAGATGATACATAAACAGTTTCAGAAGAACGACTGTTAAATTTGCCAGGTAAAAGTATTCTATTATAGAATGAGAAAAAATAATGAATAGTATAGGTACCCAAAATATTGAAACAAAAAGACTTATTTTAAGAAAGATAGCCATAAGTGATGCTGAGGATATGTTTAATAATTGGGCAAGCGATAACGAGGTTACTAAATATGTAACTTGGAGAGCACATAAAAGCATAGAGGATACAAGGAAGATCATTAACTTTTGGCTTATTATTCCATATTGAGGGAAGAAAGGAGGAAAGGAAATAAATTTATTCAATTTTAAGGAGATGTTGATATGAGAAAAGAGCTATTCATAGGGATTTTTGCACAAGCAATTTACATTGTTTTAAGTCGTTTTTTTAATGCACCTGAATTATTTTTAGGATTTTTGCAAGGGCTGGCAGTATGTTTTATTATCATAGGTATTTTACCTAGAGAGTCTTATTCAAAATTGAAAGAATGGAAAAGGGCTATTCGACTTGACAACTAACAAGCGTATATTTTTCTGTATTTATAGGAATTTAGATGTTCAAATTTGCGTGTACCTGTATTACTAATTAGAATTAGTCATAGCAAGCATCCCACTGTATTTGATTTTTTCATCAAAAACTTATACGTGATTTTCTTGCTATGCTTCTATATTTTTTGTTTTTGCATTTAATTATATAATGAACTTTTTTATAATAGACCTTATTAAAGATTGGGCTTGGAAAATATCACTTATAATGGGACATTTATCTACATATATAGAAACGATATTTTCTGAAAAGGATAATAAGGATATAGTTGAAGAGATAGTAAGTGAGCCGTAACCTCACAAAGAGTACTTATATAAAAATTAAACTGTATTATAAATTATTATGACCTATTAGTATTTTATTGTGTACTAGAGATTATTTAAGTGTTGGAGAGTGGAAAATGAAAAATCTAATTTTTATAAATGGAACTATGGGCGTAGGAAAGACAGCAACAAGCAGAGAATTGCAAAAACTATTGCCAAATTGTGTCTTTCTTGATGGTGATTGGTGTTGGGATATGTCACCTTTTATCGTGAATGATGAAACCAAAAAGATGGTAGTAGATAATATTAGTTATCTCTTAAATAATTTTATTTCATGTTCGGTGTATGAAAATGTTATTTTTTGTTGGGTAATGCATAAACAAGGTGTTCTTGATGATGCCTCTCTCTTAATTACATCTATAAGGGTTGGTATATGTAATGCATAAACAAGGTGTTCTTGATGATGTATTATCTAGATTAGACAAACGCGATTCTATATTATATAAGTTTTCTCTAGTATGTTCAGAACAATCATTAATTTCACGAATTACAAAGGATGTAGAACTGGGAATAAGGACTAAAGACGTTATTAACAGAAGTATACCAAGATTAAAAAATTATGTTGAAATGGATACAGAGAAAATTGATGTAAGCAAGATTTCTGCCAAAGAAGCAGCAGAAATAATATTTAAGCGCATTATACACAAACCATAATCATTATAAATAATATTCTTCTTAAAGCACTCCAACACATACAAACCAAGCAAAACTTTCCTTTTTGCAAATAGAGTCTTTCCAAAGTTGCAAAAAACAGGGCTTTAGAACAACATTATTTTCGTTTTGGAACGAGTTTATTTGGTGTTGACAACATCTGTGACCATCAAATAAAGTCGTTCCCTCAAGATCATACCCCTCAACCCCTTGATACTACTGCCCTTGAACCTGAATTGTAATAAACTACAAGAAAATAAAGTCGCTTCCTGAAAAGACGTTTTTTAATACATAATCTGGAAAATATGGGAGGGAATAAAGAAAATAAAGTCGTTCCGTAAGGGCAGGATTTAGGGGAAAATTTAAGGGAAACAAGAGAAAGAAAAGGGGGCTAAAGGCCTCATATTAGAGGGATAGAAAGATTTTAAAATAAGAAAAAATAAAAGAAGAAAAACCTTTAAACCTTACTTCCTGACCCTGTTCCAGAGAACAACTTTATTTGCCGGGGAACAACTTTATTTGCTGGGGAAAGGGTTTATTTGATGTTGACAACATCATGTGAATATAAAATAAACTCATTCCCTCCCCAACTCCGCAAACCCGCATGGTTGGTGTATGGGATAAAATGGATGCAAATAAAGATGTTCCATAAAATAGATGATTAGATAGAATTAAATGGTAAAATTGGAAGAGAAAAAAGTAAATAAAGGCGTTCCGTAGAAGGGATAAGGAATAAGGGGAAAGGGATAAGGAGAAAAAGATAAAATCCTTCGTAATCCGCATGATAAGTGGATTATGAAGGATTGATTTATTTTATTGGATAACATCCTTATCCCTTAAACCTATTCACTTAATCCTGTTCCGAAGGAACATCTTTATTTTCAGCGGAACGACTTTATTTGCAATGGAACGAGTTTATTTGATGTTTACACAGAAGGCAGGATTAAGGAACAAGGAGAAAGGGAATAGAGTACATTATTGAAATTTAGCATGGGAATATATAGTTTGCTCTAAAAGTGGTAGAAATTTAGCCAAGAAAAAATAAAATTATGGATTTATTGACAAATTTATACTTGTGATATATAGTAAATTGTAGAATATACATTCTTAACGACATATATGTGGATTCACTTTCGTTTGCTTCATGTGGATATATTAATTTTTAGAAAGGAGGCAGAATAATGCCATACTATTATGTTAATAACGACCAAACCAGAAATCCGGGTCTACATCATGAAGTACATACTGAGGAACATGCAAATGAACTGAAAATCTCAAACAAAACATATCTAGGTTATTTTCCTAATTGTGTAGGTGCTAAGAAGAAAGCAAAAGAGATTTACAGCGACGCTGATGGATGCGCAATTTGTTGTCCGCTATGTCATGAAGGATAAACTATATTATATTTTAATAATTAATTGTCTAAAACGTTGTGGAGATAGAAATATTACATTTTCAAGATTAGTTTGAATATTGGAATAATTAGGAGTTAAGGAAAGAGATAAAAGTTAGATGATGAAGGATGGCTGAATTTTGAAAGAACATGAGGAAACATTGAAATAGATTAGAGAATTCATTTGAGATAAGATTTATATTTTGATGAAGGCTGAACACCTTTTTTATAAACGTTCAGTCTTTTTCATATAGTGAAACGTTTACAATTCTGTTTAAGGGTGATAAGTACATGTCTATTAATAATGAGTTTAATAGATTTATAAGAGAAAATTTGGCTTTGTCACTAAAGGATATTAGTTCAAGAGTTAAAAGTAGAGAATGGCTTATAGATAGAGTAATTCAGAAGATAAAAGAAAAAATAGATAGCCCTCAATTATATAAGGAAAATGGCCAAGAATATATAACATTTGGTAGTTATTTTAAAGGGACCAAAGTATCTGATGTGGATGAATTTGATATTATGCTTATTATTGATTCGAATGGTGGGGTGTTTAAGCAAGGAGGAGTTCAAATAGGCGAAGGAATTGGTATTATTGACCCTAACCCTAAATACTTTGATAAATATAAGAAAGACAACGACCCTGAATCTGTAAGTCCAAGGAAGATAATGAATTGGTTAAAGGGTATTATTGATGAAGTTTTAGAACCTTATGATTGTGAACCTGGCGAAAAAGATGGACAGGCTGTTACAGCACATATTAAAAGTAAAGATATATATATTGATTTTGTACCTGGAAGCATTTTTAGAAAAGTTGGTTCTAATGAGATATTTTACACTATACCAAAGGGGGATGCAGATGGGGGCTGGATTATAACAAATCCACGAATTGATAAGGAAATTGTTAATGAAACTGGTTCAAAGTATGAACAATTCAAAAATAGCATTAGATTATTTAAATATATTTTTAAAGAAAGTTATAATGTGAAGATATCATCTTATGCGGTTGAATCAGCACATATAGATTTTGAGAGGAAATACTATTTTTATGATAATTATAAGTATGATTTTATCAACATTTTGAATCATTTTATAACGCTTGTACAAAACAAAAAAATTCCGGATATGAGGGATAGCAGCATAAATCTCATATCGAACATTAACTACGATGCCTGCTTGCAAAAATTAAATAGAATTAAAGAACGATTTCTTGATTTAGATGAGGAGAGTACCACATTAGCAACTGATGTCGATGCTTTTTTAAGAAATAAGTAAATGGTTGGTGATATGTTTGAATGATATTAATAAAAAACAAAATGAGGAAGAATTTTTATTGTATTTTTTTGCTCAAAGAAAATTATATTCAAATGCAAAAATAATTAATCTTCTGCTATTTTGGATAGGAGTTGCAATTTATATATTAGGACTTTTACCTGCTGTTAAAAATAATTTTGATTATCATTATAATTTAGCAACTGTTATATGGATAGTTATATCTCAAATTCTTAATGATAGAAGTGCATCAATTAAGTTAATGGCTGCAGAATATCAAGAATATATTGATAGAAGTTTGTTCGACTTTCCAATTAACGATGATATTATAAGTAATCTAGACAAGTTGAAAAGATACGCAATAGATTTAAAGATAAAGCATAATAAAGAATTTAATGAAAAAATTAAACCTAATACTAAAGGAACTATTTATAATTGGTATAGTGATGTATCAAATCTACCTATTGAAATTGCTAGGCTCTTTTGTCAAAATGAAAACTGCCACTGGGAAAGTAAACTTAGAAGAGATTATAATAAGGTATTGTATTTTCTTATTATCACTGCAATAAGTATGTATGTTTATATGTTAGTAAAGTATTATTCTGGATATGCAATTTTTAACCTAATATATGCTATACCGGTAAGCATTGAAATTATGAAGTTAATTAAGCATAATAATGAAATAATAAAAATTTGTGATGAATTGGAAGACAGAATAAATAGGGTTTATACATATATTTCCAAGGAACTAAATGATATAGATAATCAGTATCTTTATAAAGAATCAATTGTTATCCAAAGAAAAATATTTGACTATAGAAAAACCAATATTTCTATACCAGATTTTTTATATTACTTTTTAAGAAAAAAGTATCAAAAAGAATCAACACAATTCATTGAAATGTTAAAAGGCGAAATTTTAGATAAGTATAAAAAAGCAATTATTACAGAGGACTGACTCGTATTTTATTAAAAGTTGTTAATAAATTTAAGACACATGAGTAAAAAGATAAAATTAGAAGATATGTCTAATAAATGCAGTAAAAAATGAATAAAATGATGAACATTAAACGTGAATATTGTATAATATTGTTGAATGGAACATAATGGTATTATTTCTATTTTAAGAGGTGAAAATATGGCGACCACGGTAAATAATGCATTTGAAGAGTTTATTCGGGATAAGGTCAACTTGGATTCAGACAAAACCAAAACTGCAAGAAAAAGCAGGGATAATCTTATAGATAATATACATAGTTTGGGTTCTAATGAAGATTTTTTCAATTTATATCATGACATTGATATTGCATTTGGTTCATTTGCTAGAAAAACAAAAATTAGACCTTTAGATGACATTGATATTATGATTGGAATAAAAGGTGATGGCAGTACTTATGATGATTTTGGAAATGTGATTAAAATTTATGTGAATGATGATAATTCTCCCCAAAAGAGTTGTTGCAATGAAAATACTAATGTACTAAATTCAACAAAAGTCATTAATAAATTTATTAAAGAACTTAAAAATTTAAGCGATTATAAAAAAGCAGAAACCCATAAGAGCGGTGCAGCAGCCACTCTTCAATTAAAATCTTATGAATGGAATTTTGATATTGTACCATGTTTTATAACAACTGTAGAATCCAATGGACGAAATTATTACATAATACCAGATGGAAAAGGAAACTGGCAAAAAACAGACCCACGTAAAGATAAAGATAAAGTATCTACTTTGAATCAAAAACATAATGGTTTAATGTTGGAAACTATAAGATTGGTAAAGTATTGGAATAGAAGACCTACAATGCCATTGATGCCATCATATGTATTAGAATGCTTATTATTACAATATTTTGAGAGTGTGGATAGCGTAAGTAAATTTATTGATTTAAGATTTAGAGACATCTTATTATATATAAAAGATAACATTTGGTATTCTATTGATGACCCAAAAGAAATTCAAGGAGATTTAAACACTCTTACTTATGATGAAAAATTGAAAATTTCAAACAAAGCAAAAAGTGATTATGACAAGGCGAATGAAGCAATTGCAGCAGAAACAAATGAAAAGAATCACAAGAAAGCCATAAAAAAGTGGGCAGAAATATTTGGAGACGAATTTCCAGATTATAGTGAGGATTAAATAGGTATGGATAATAATAATGATATTAATATAAGACAAAACATAAAAGAATTTCTATTGTATTTGTCTGCTAAAAAAATATAAGGACACTTAATATTATGTTTCATGTATTTATTAGGATTGAGCAATGCAATTCAAAGTAATAATATAGTTTTTTCAATTGGAAGTTCATATGACAAAAATCTGACTGATAACTTGATATATACAGATTTTAAAAGTGAATCTCTAGAGACAGAATTATCATAAATTTTATAATATATTTGTTATGTCGAACTAGTTAGATGTCTCATAAGAAAGGTCTATCAGGGAATTTTATAGGGAATTAGTGGAGGAAAAAGACAGCAGATATTTTTGAAAAGAATTAGACGATATTGGTAAGTCATTTTACGATATCCTTTAGTGATGATACAAGGGAATAAAGGTTTGCAGGTGAAAAATATTATGGAGGATGTAAAGATTTAGAGGTCAATTGTAACTGATTCATTATCTAAACAAGATTTTAACATCTTTATATAGCCATACAGCATTTTTATTACTTCAAGGAATTTCTCATCTAAAATTTTGTATTGTTCTTCACTTATATAGTTGTTCTGATATGCGGTAAGTAAATGGTTTCTCGTTTCGCCACAACTGCCAAGAGCAGCGTTGGCATGGAATAATTCCCGCTTTATAAACAGTTGGGTATTTCCTTCGGCTATGTTTGCGGAAATACTTCGACTGCTTCTAATGATTTGGTCAGTAAGCCGATACTGCTCATGGCTTGGAAATGCTTTAACCAATGCTTCTATTTCTTGTTCAAGAGCATTCGCCTTCTGCCAAACTTTAAGCGTCCTAAAATCCTTTATTACTAAACTTTTACTCATAAAATTCATCCTTTCAAATAATAGATTTTTCCAAATTATACGGAGTGTTAGGCGAAAGTCAAATTTTAATGCTAGAATTTTTGTAAAGTAATCCTTGAAAGGTAAAAGGGTTAAGGGGCTATATAATACATTATTAATCCTTAGCCTATGTACCTTTTGCCTAATACCTAAACTAGTTTTTGTCGCATTAAAATCTATATGAATGCAGTAGTTTCAGGAGGTTAAGGGAATTTACTAAATACATAATTATATAAGAAAGAGTGAGAATAAACAGGAAGGGTGATGAAAACAATGAACTGCACAGAATTGGCTTTGAAAGAATTTCTGGTCAGAGCAAAGATAAATACATATGCTGGAGATGGGATTCTTTCTACGTCTTCAAGGCCGAACTCAAAGGATTTACACTATAGTGAAGGGGATTTACTATACATAGACTCTTACTTCGGGAGTGCTGATTTCATTGGCGAAGAAGTGGTATTTGAAAATCAAAAGCCCATATGGGGAATGAATTACTATGGGAAGATGCTCGTTGACGAAATTCCATCAGGATTCAGTAAATGCTTGAAAAGTGCATTAAAGGCAGTTCCTGTTGAAAAACCATTCAGAGGACCTGCTTTATTTGAACAGGATGGGTTTGTTTATAAATGTTCATGGCAGGGAGATATCTCTGAGTTTAATGGGAATGAGGCAATATACTTTGATGGTATTGAAATATATAGATTGTCTTTTCATGGCGGATATATAAAATAGTATTAAATATTTTACACACATCGTTAACACAAATTTTTTATGGAGGCATTATTCAAAACCGATGCTTGAGATAATAAGTTGCAGCAGAAGAACGGATATTCCTGCGTTTTATTATGATTGGCTTCAGGAAAGTTTGAAAAATAAATATGTAATGGTAAAAAATCCTTACAATAAGTCAACATACATGGTGGACCTGTCTCCTGAAAGGGTGCATTCCATATGCCTGTGGTCAAAGTCGTTTGCCAATGTACTTAAGAACCCTGGATATTTGTCGCTGTATAATCTGTACTTTCAGTTTACAATCACAGGGTATTCTAGGTTTCTGGAGCCAAATGTTGTTGATACAAATGTAGCACTAAGACAGATGGAGCAACTGGCTCGAAGGTACTCACCGCAGCAAATAAACTGGAGATTTGACCCTATTATTCTTAGTATCAGGGGAGAGAAGGAACCGACACCAGATAACTTTGAAAGAGCAAGGCTGAAGGTGTTTGAGGCTTTATGCAGGGATATTTCTTCCTTTGGAGTTAATCGCTGTACCATCAGTTTCCTTTGCCTATATAAAAAAGTAGAACAAAGAATGAAAGAATCGAAGTTTGCCTGTTTACTTCCTTCACAGCAACAACAGATTGAATTAGTAAGCCAATTAGTGGAGATTGCAGACAAATACGGGGTCACAATTTATACATGCAGCAGCCCCATCATTGAAGGAGTACCTGGGGTGAAGAAGGGGCATTGTATAGACGGGGCCTACCTTGAAGCATTGTTCGGTAAAAGAGCATCCCATGCAAAAGATGCAGGGCAAAGAAAAGAATGCGGATGTACCAGGTCAAAAGATATTGGAGCATATAGTGGGCAGAGTTGCGGGCATGGTTGCCTTTATTGCTATGCTGGATAATTGAATATATCACTATTATGGGAGAATATTTATGTTTATAGAGAATAACCCTGAGAATAAAGTCTATAGAGATTTAATTGATTTGGCTTTTGATATCTGTGATGAATTCATTTTAGTAGTAAGACGTGATATAGATATATCAGACAATATAGATAGTGTTCTCGAAAAATTAAAGCCATTTTTAAAAGAAGTAAAAGAACAGTTCGAATGGCCTGGAACAATAACTTTATGTGAACAACCAGCATTAGTATACTATTACAATACTGATAACAACGCTAAAAAAATACTAAAGCAAGCATCAAATTCCTTGCATGAGTGGCTTCAACCCAACCTACCGGAGGATTTATGCTTTATAAAAAATTCTAAGCCGTGGTTAATAAATACTTCACATGAAAGGTTAAGTTATATTTCTAAATTGCAATATTAAATGCAACACTTTTTGAGAAAATCATACTTATCCATTTACTTCCTCTTGTCAAGGGGAGGGTGGAGATTTTCGAGTGTATACGAGAAAATACTACCCAACCTTGAC